>DJUJ01000006.1:77506-80611 GCA_002438345.1 Paenibacillus sp. UBA6285 | reverse complement strand
GTTCAGCTTCAATACATTTACCCGTTCTTCACCGAACAACCCTAGGTCGCGACCTTCAGTATGCTTGTTCACGAGCTCTTCCAACTGCGTGGCAGGAATACCAGTTAAATTGCTAATCCGGGGAATCTGCACGATAGCCGAAGCAGGCGTGATATGCGGATCAAGCCCCGAACCTGAGTTGGTTACCAAATCTACCGGCAATTTGCTCAATGCTACATCCGGGTTATCGAGCTGCCACTGTGTGATAAAATCCTTCGTCCGCTGTAGCATATCCGGATTGGATGGAGCGTAGTTATTGGAGCCTGAAGCTTCCGCTTTATACTCAATGCTGGACACACGGCCATGGAATAGAGCGGGGTCCGTAAAATTCTGCCCGATGAGTTCCGAGCCTACAACTACTCCAGCATCATTCTTAAGCAAGCTACCGTTCGCTTGCGATGGCATCAGAACCTGAGCAATCGCTGTAGTCGTCAGAGGATAGATCACTCCGCAGAGAACAATAAAGACTAGACTTAGTCGTACAATAATAAAGAAGTAAGCACCTTTCGATGATGACAGCTGCTCTTCAGCGTCCTCAATGGAGTTTCTATTATTCACGATGCTCTCACCCTTTCAATGATTAGTCAATACGTCGTTAAATCCATACACTTACGATCATATCAATGAGCTTGATGCCCGCAAAAGGAACAACCACTCCGCCTAGCCCATAGATAAAAATATTGCGTCCGAGCAGCTTCGTAGAGCTCATAGCTTTATACGAGACTCCCTTCATAGCCAGTGGGATGAGCAGCGGAATAATAATAGCATTGAATATTAACGCGGATATTATAGCCGAGCTTGGTGAGCCTAGTCCCATTACATTCAGGGCTTCCATTTCAGGAATGGCGAGCATGAACATCGCTGGAATAATGGCGAAATACTTCGCGATATCATTCGCGATACTAAAGGTTGTTAACGCGCCTCGTGTCATCAGTAGCTGCTTGCCAATCGCTACGACTTCTATGATCTTCGAAGGGTCGGAGTCCAAATCAACCATGTTTGCCGCTTCCTTAGCAGCTGTAGTGCCGCTGTTCATCGCTAACCCCACATCAGCTTGAGCAAGGGCAGGGGCATCATTTGTACCATCCCCTGTCATAGCAACCAACTTGCCTTCGTTCTGTTCGCGGCGAATGACCGCTATTTTATCCTCTGGTGTACTTTCAGCGATGAAATCATCTACACCCGCTTCACGGGCAATCGTAGCTGCGGTCAGAGGATTGTCGCCCGTACACATGATGGTCTTGATCCCCATCCTCCGCAGCTCATCAAACCGCTCTTTCATACCCGGCTTTACCGTATCCTTCAAGTAAATAAGTCCATAGATTCGATTGTCTACTGCAACAGCAAGCGGGGTTCCCCCCATCCGTGCGATAGCATCGGAATTACTGTCTAGATTAGCGGGAATTACCCCGCCTTTCGACTGTACCCACTTCTTCACGGAGTCTACCGCACCTTTACGTACACAGCGTCCATCTTGCAGATCAATACCACTCATCCGGGTTTCCGCCTTAAATTCTACGAATTCCCCACCTTCAGCAAGTTTGCTGTCATAGCTGCGTTCTAGCTTCTTGGCCAGCTCAATAACAGAACGTCCCTCAGGCGTCTCATCCTTTAGGGAACTAATGGTCGCCCATGCCGTAAGCTCAGCTTCGGATTCACTTCCGACAGGTACAAATTCACTCGCCATCCGGTTCCCAAAGGTAATCGTACCGGTCTTATCTAAGATCATCGTATTAATATCGCCGGCAGCCTCAACTGCCTTACCCGACATCGCAAGTACATTAAACTGGGTCACTCGATCCATACCCGCTATTCCGATTGCAGAGAGCAGTCCCCCGATTGTTGTCGGGATCAGACAGACCAACAAGGCGATCATGACGGGAATGTCTAATTCAACGCCTAGATAAGTTGCAATCGGCCGCAAGGTCACTACTACAATCAGGAAAATTAGCGTCAGACTGATCAAGAGCGTATTTAGCGCGATTTCATTAGGTGTCTTCTGACGTTTCGCCCCTTCAACAAGGGAGATCATTCGATCTAGAAACGACTCACCTGGATCACTTGTGATTCTCACTTTAATCTCATCACTGACGACCCGTGTGCCGCCTGTAACGGAACCAAAGTCCCCACCAGCTTCCTTGATCACAGGTGCAGATTCACCTGTAATCGCTGATTCATCAACGGAAGCCAGCCCTTCAATCACTTCACCGTCACCAGGGATGAGTTCTCCCTGACTGACGATGACGATATCCCCTTTACGCAGCTCGGAGGAGGATACTGTCTTCACTGACCCTCCAACCAGTTTGTTGGCAGTGATATCTTGTTTCGTTTTCTTGAGCGAATCTGCCTGGGCTTTTCCGCGGCCTTCCGCCAGCGCTTCAGCGAAGTTCGCAAACAGCACTGTAAATAGCAGAATGAACAACACCGTGATATTAAACCCTAGCGATTTCTCAGCATTGAAATATCCAGGTGCGAGTACCATTAGCAGTACAATGATCGTACCGACTTCTACCACGAACATAACCGGATTTTTGATTAGCGTCACTGGGTTAAGCTTAATAAAGCTATCCTTTACAGCGCTTAGGAGTATGGGTCCCGTCAGCAGCTTTTTTCTTTTTACAGTACTCATTTTGTTCTCCCTCTTCCTACCGTAAGGTTAGATATTCTGCAATCGGGCCGAGCACAATGACCGGCAGAAACGTCAGTGCACCAATAATTAATACCGTAACAATCAGAATCCCAGTGAACAGACCATTGTCTGTACGGAATGTGCCGATCGTTTCTGGAACTGGCTTCTTCCGAAGCAGAGAACCTGCTACCGCCAGCATAGCGATCATGGAGACATAACGGCCTAGCAGCATCACGATCCCGGTTGTAACATTCCAAAAGGTTGTATTGTCCGCAAGCCCTTCAAACCCTGAACCGTTGTTCGCAGCAGAAGAGACATATTCATATAACACTTGGCTAAGTCCATGGAATCCAGGGTTCGTAATCGCTCCTTTGCCCAAATCCGTCAGGAACGCACCTGCGGTTGGCACAAGGATAATGAACGGGTGAACGAGGATC
>DJUJ01000006.1:77206-77443 GCA_002438345.1 Paenibacillus sp. UBA6285 | reverse complement strand
AAAACATTGTTCAGCATCATCAGTGCCAGAGGCGTAATACCTCCCAGTGGCGTCAGTGTATCATGCATATTGTTAACACTACCTGTCGTAGCTGCGGTCGTTACCGAAGTAAACAATGAAGATTGCGGAATGCCGAAGCGTACCTCTTTACCTTCCATGCTACCTTGTGAAGATTCGATTCCAAGTAGATTGATCGCCGGATTACCCTTTGATTCAGCATAAAAGTTCAGACTTAGC
>DJUJ01000006.1:72597-77157 GCA_002438345.1 Paenibacillus sp. UBA6285 | reverse complement strand
CCAGCCCTGACGTTTGTTCTTGGCAAACAATCCGTACATATATGGGAGTGAAGCTGGAAATATCCACATAGAGAGAATCTCCAGTACGTTCGTAAGTGGATTAGGGTTCTCAAAAGGATGGGATGAATTGGCCCCGAAGAAGCCGCCACCATTCGTGCCCAAATGTTTGATCGATTCCAAAGAAGCCACCGGACCGATAGCAATTTGTTGGGTTTGCCCCTCTAGTGTAGTGACTTCAAGCGATGGTTTGAGTGTTTGCGGCACATGCAGTCCTACCAGCACCAATGAAACCAGCAGAGCAAGCGGAATGAACACACGAATATGTGCTTTGACGAAATCCTCGAAGAAGTTCCCAACTGATTTCTGCCCCGTAATCCCTCTGACAAAGGCAACAGCAACAGAAAGTCCGCTCGCTGCAGACGTGAACATCATCATCGTAATGACTGCCATTTGTGAAAAATACGATAGTCCCGACTCCCCACTATAATGCTGCAGGTTCGTATTCGTCATAAAGCTGATTACTGTATTGAATGAAAGCGTCTGCTCCATATCCGCAATTCCATTCGGATTCAGCGGCAATCCCCGCTGTAATCTAAGAAAGATATAACTGAAAGCAACCAGCACGATATTCGTTAAAATAAAGCTGAGTGCATACTTCTTCCAGGACATTCCGTCCCGCTTCTTCAAGCCGATCAGCTTATAAATGCCTTTCTCTGTACGTGCAAACCATCTATCTGTACGATTCTGTTCATTAGAAAATACATGATATAAATACGTGCCCATCGGCTTAACCAGCAAGATGAGAATTACGATTACAGCAACTATTTGCAAAATGCCCATGAATGCCCCTCCTTAAAATTTCTCCGGATGAATCAATGCGTAAACCAGATATACAAACAGCAGTAGGGTAACAGCGATTACTAGAATCACAGCTTATCCCTCCCTGTATCCTCAACTACACCTGCGCACCAGCGCATAAATCCATAAAACAACCCGTAAATTACAGCTAATGAAGCTACCATATACAGATCCATCATATCTCCCGCACTCCTTCTTTTATCCTTGATGAGGTGATTTATCTACCAGAAAATCAGCATCACCACTGTGGGAATAGATTACATAACTCGCACCAAGTCTTTTATAGACCAATCTAGGATTTACTGAACTTGTGATTACAAAAATCGGCTGTGTCGTCCAGGTACGGCACATCTGAATGTAGCGGCAGCAAAGCGTAAAGCTGCTCTCGAACAGATATACCCTGCCTACCGGGAACGGTGGGCGAAACCAAGTGTTCTGGTGACGGGTATCTACTAGGATCACCTGCTCAATCCCCAGCTCCTCAAGTAAAGCTTTCTCAGCCACATTGTTGGTAAGTCCCGCCATCTTAATACCTCTGAATTTCAGAAGTTTAATGAAATGTTCGCCCGCCTTCGTTGGCGCACATACCAGCACATATTCATTCTGATCCGTCATCTCTTATTATTCTCCTCAAATGCTCTGCTTGTAAGATCAGAAAGTGATCACCCTGATCTTGTAAGAAAAGCCACCGCTAATGATGAATTTAACGACCTCTTCGTGAGGCTCTCCATATATGCTTTGCTAATAAAAAGCACAGCAAAAAGCCACAAAGGATATCCTCTGTGGCTCGCTAGCGGTCACATTGCACTCATCCTCTCTCCATACGCTTACGAGGTTAGCTGTCGGATTCGGGCGGTGAGAGTCGCCCTACCTGTATAGATACGAGCTCACTCGCATCCTCTACAGGATTCACCCCATAACCGGCTTCCGACTCTCACATCGTCTGCCGATTGTTGGTTCCCCCGCTTTCCTTATCGGAAATTAAGCGGATCAAATATTCGATTGTTGTTGAAACAGGAGTAATCATACCCTTATGCAGGAAGTATTGTAAAACCTGATTGATGCCAAAATAATGCAAATTAAAAACTATTTTCGCATTGGATAGCGCTTACTTGATATCCAATCTCTCTATATCTCCTGTTTACTCCAGTTTGATTCAATTAGCGAAAAGCGGGCATACCATGTGATTTTATTCACCACAATTGTAGAAATCACCAAAAATCGCCTTTATAGGAAATGAAACAAGAAGTCGAGATTAAGCGAGGAAGAGGCTCGATAACACGCAATAAATACCTATTTGGTTCACTTTTTCGTCACAGTCGGCAGAATATGGTTCAAATTGCGCTCAAAAGAGCACTTTCTGTTTTTTACAGAAACACCTTGAAAAGAGTATGATTCGGGTTGAATCTAATTCGCGAAATACAATCAACGCTGAGTTCCTGCATTTGCAGGGAACGGGGGAACCATCAGGCCACATGGCCTACTTGGGGTGAATCCGAAGGAGACTGTTCATGTCTCGCATAGGTAGGGCGACTCTCACCGTCCGAATCCGACAGCTAACCTCGTAAGCGTAAAGAGAGAGACCCTTGATCCGCCACGCTTTGGCCCAGGTGTGTGTATACCTGTATTCCAAAACCGCAGCAGAGGTCCTCCTCTTGCTGCGGTTTTTGCGTTACCTGAACCTATAGGGTGATAGCATGCTGGATGGGGTGAAAGGAATGAAACACTTCGCCATTTCAGCAGCCCTACTACCTGTGAATGCTGTATGGACCGAAGAATTATATACGAAATATATAAAAATATCCGAGAAAAACAACAGCAACAGGATTGGTCAGCACGCTAAAGCTTACCGTGGCTAACTGCCTTTAAGGAACCATGGAAAGATGTCGCTGTCGGTTGGTACGTAATGAGATCCCGCAACACCTTTCCCTTACATTTATCCGTTATACGTAAACAGAAATTTCGACTATGGCTGGAGCATGCCGCAGTCTGTGAGAATAAAGCTGAAATGCTCGCCTATATAGAGAAGGCTAACGTCGCTCACCATGTTGATCTTAAGCTTTTGGAAACCTAAGGAGGAGAAACCTGTCATGGACCAGCGAAGACTATCTCGCATTGAAGTATTCGTCTTTGATTCACCTGAGCCTATTCACTATGGAATGGAGGCCGATCAAGGCAGCCGTTATGGCATCCTGAAACTTACCTGTAAAGGAGGTAGCAGCTGGGGGGCATGTCTTATCGCTGCCAATACCAAAACCTTCGACCTCATTAAATGGAGTTCTTTTCTCAGAATGATTTACCATTGCCGACTTGAGGAAGCTATAGATCGAGTGCGTACCCATGGTTCAGAGTGGGATCAGACTCAGTTCGAGCTAGTTCAAGGTGCTTTACAGGATTTAAAAGCCAAGCTGCAGGGTAAATCCTTGGCAGGTCATATTGAGCAAGGTCGTCTGTACAGAGCTGTCGTCGGTGGGAGAGATTCCAGAGGAGGGCGGCTATACTATAAACCGTCTAAGGCCATATCCAGTGTTGCGCTTCAAAAACATAGTTATCCAGAACCTGATACCGCCGAGCTTATCAACAAATCCATTTCTTACTTTTCTATATTATAGGTTCATCACATAATCATTCTGAAAGGATCGTGTTCATCATGCCTGATCCCTTACCTACCGAATCAACCTATAGAATTATATTTGCAGAGTGTGTTCAAAAGTATACTAATGAAATCTATACGCTCAGTTCCCTGTTGTTACAACAAACAGCAGAAGCCGAGAAGATTACTATCCGTACTTTCAAAGAACTTCATAAAATATATCGTCAGAAAAACTTCGACCGCCAGCTATTCCCTATCGAAGCTTACCGCTCTTGTATCCGACAATGCGCCGATTACTACTCACGCCGATCTCTCTTGTCTGCCAAGGCATTGCCCTGGGAGGAGCAGCTCGTAAAAGTGATGTGGTATGGCCTAAAGCTATCTCTACCTCAAATAAGCATCATTCTTCAAAAAAATGTACCCACTCTGAAAGCACAGCTTAGGCATGTGCGGGAGCAAATGACTGCTCAAGAAGATCTAATACCTACTGGAAATTTGTCAGTTGTTTAGTCCCTCAACGGGCAAAGCAGCGGCTGAACTGTCTATACCCTCTACCACACCCTCTACATAACTTTTACGATACGCACAAAAAAGCCGCGGCATCGGCCGCGGCTTCCTTATTCCCTACTATTACGCTTTGCTCTTACGCGCCTTACCGTACATCCACAATCCCGCTATAATCCCTACCATAGCAACACCAGTCAATACGCCTTGAATGAAATCCATAAAAGTAGACCCATTCGTCGGGAGCATTCTACTAACCGTAGCTAGAGATACCGAACTCATTAAAAGCATCATATTATATTGTTCACTTTTAGACATGATTACCACACCTTAAAAGTTATACGAAGCTACTTAGATCTTGTAAGCCTTCATCGCTTTTCTGATCTCTTTAATACTTGGACGTTTGCCGTACATCAATACGCCCGTGCGATAGATCTTGGCAGCCAACCAGCCAAAAATGAACGTGGTAACAAGCAGGATGGCTAATGACACAATAACTTGCCAGATCGCTACTTCACCAACACCAATTCGGAGCAGCATGGTCAATGGAGAGGTGAACGGCACATAACTCGCTACCTTAACCAGTAGAGTGTCCGCATTGGAAA
>DJUJ01000006.1:46917-72456 GCA_002438345.1 Paenibacillus sp. UBA6285 | reverse complement strand
AAGGCGACGCACTTGTAATCAGAATCTCCATGATTCGTGAGCTCTTCTCCGAAGTAATCTCAGCTGCAATCATATTACCGGTCATCATGATAGACATGAAGAACAGCATAAGCATGGCGTATACAATGACGTAATTAATAGCCGGAGTGGATTCCTGAGATGCATCTTTATCTCCCGCAGTTCCATCAGCGTTGAGCTGCTGAGTAGCTATCTGCACCGGTGTTGACATAGCAGCAATCTGTTCCTGCGTCAGCTTGTCGCCAACGACGAACTGTGTATTGGCCTGCTGAAGGGCATTTTGGAGATAGATTTGTGCATCTCCGTTCAGTTCACCATCTTTACTATGGTAAGTAACGGGTGGAAGTCCTTCGCCAGTAGGTTCTGCAAAAGTAACATACCCCTCTACAGTCCCTTCATCTAATGCTTTCTTTAGCTCCGCATCATCGGCAGAAGTGTATTGCACAACTTTTGCCTGCGGCATTCCTTCAGGTGAAGTATATGCCTTCAACAACTCTGCAGCCTGATTTCCTTCTTCCGCGATCACAGCAATTTGAGTCTCTGCGCTTGTTGTAGACTCGCCCTTAAACTGATCGATGATGTATGGGAGATTCATCCCAATGCTGAGCAGCAACACTAGAATTAACGTAGTAATCATGAATGATTTCGTTCTTACTTTATTTTTAAACGTAAAGCCAATAATTGTCCCCATCTTATTCATGAGATTCACCTACCGCTCTGATAAAGATTTGATTTAACGTTGGTTCCTTAATTTCAAAATGCTCCACTTCACCCTGCGCCATCGCCTGCTGTAGGATACGCTGTGCTGCGCCGATCTCACTGATCGACAACAGATAACCTCGCTCCTGTCGCTGCACAGCTGTTACGCCTGTAATAGATTCTAGACCGGTCACTTCGTTAGCCGTACGCAACAATACTTGTTCACGAGGATACCCACTCTTAATCGTACGAATATCGCCTTGCACGACGGTATTAGAACGATCCAAAATCGTAATATTACGGCAAAGTTCTTCAACATGCTCCATCCGGTGTGTAGAGAATAAGATGCTTGTTCCTTGATCACGCAATTCTCTTACCGTATCTTTCAGTAGTTCCACATTAACAGGGTCCAAACCACTAAAGGCCTCGTCTAGTATGAGAATTTGCGGCTTATGAACGACTGCGGCGATAAAGCCCATTTTCTGCTGATTCCCTTTGGAGAGCTCTTCAATCTTCTTATTGTAATAATCCGGAACCTCAAACCGATCTAGCCAATAACGAAGACTCTTATCCGCATCACTAGCTGACATCCCACGCAGACGTGCCAAGTAGACGATTTGATCGCTTACCTTTACCTTTGGATATAATCCTCTTTCTTCGGGTAGATAGCCCATGATTTGCTGAAGTTCGCTGTTATACGGCTTTCCATTATACAAAATATTGCCACCATCAGGGTAAATTAGACCAAGCACCATGCGCATAGTGGTTGTTTTTCCTGCACCATTCGCCCCCAGTAATCCGTAAATTTCCCCCTTGCCTACCGTTAGGTTAATTCCGTTTACAGCGGTTTTTTCTCCATATTGCTTCATTACACTTTCCAGCTTTAAGGCTTCCATTTCTCTATTCCCCTCTCTTGTGATCAATTAGGATAGGACGATGTCCCTGTGTCCATAAACCCAATATTTCGTCCAATTCCAAACTCCGACTCTTGATAACTTTTACGCCCAAGTCATGAATGCGTTTCTCGTTCGTAGGGAATTGTTCTATGATAAAAGAAGCTACACCCGGTGTATCTATGGTAAAGTTTAAGCCCCCCGGTAATTCCGCCGATAACTCAGCAAGCTCCTCTTCATCTGCAACATGTACCCACACCTCGGTCCAAGCACCGAATAGACTGTCTTTCTCGGCCATACCCAGCAGTTCTCCCCTATGCATAAGCACGATGTAATCTGCCAGCCGCCGTACCTCCTCCACAATGTGTGTAGAGATAATCATCGTTGCTTGGGTCTCTTCCATATACTTACGAAGCGTCTCCATCATAATCTTCCAGGCAAAAGGATCAAGACCAGAAGAAGGCTCATCCAGTAACAATAGACGCGGGCGTGACGCAAGTGCTGCAGCAATTTCAAATTTTCGACGCTCACCCTTAGACATCTTCGAAAGCCTCATATGATACGGAACTTCAAATCGATCCATTAGATCCTGAAAATACGACTCATCCCAGTTCGGATACCAATGCTTTCGAAATCGGGCCGCTTGTTCCGCATTCCAGCGATTCTCTTCCGAAATCGAATTTTCAGGGACGTATGCAATAGACTGTCGAAGCTCTAGAGGGAGCTCGCTATCATACTTATTTTCAAACCAATAAATATCGCCTTCCTCTGGGTTCGACAACTGTAGCAGTAGATTCAGCAGCGTGCTTTTGCCAGATCCATTCTGACCTACCAAAGCTGTAATATATCCTTGAGGCAGATTCAGGTTTAGCGGCCCAATTGTCTTGCTACGCCGCTGTTTGCGTACATTCCGCAATTCTATCGCCATCTGTACCATCTGAGTAAGCGCCCACCTTTCATTCCTGTTCCCTATATTTACGTTCTACAATTTCCTGAAAAATCTCCTCAAGCTCTTCCTTGCTGCAATGTACTGATCGACCGATGTCGACTGCACTCTCAAGGGCTTTGCTGATCGCTTCCCGCTTATATTCCTCCATCGCAGAGGCACCTACATGGGATACAAAGGTACCTGTTCCTTGTCGTGTTCGCAGCAACCCTTCGTTCTCTAAATCCTGATACACGCGCCGCACTGTAATTACACTGCACTTCAGGTCTCCGGCGAACTCTCGAATGGAGGGTAGTAGTGTCCCTTCCGTAATAACTCCACTAATAATTAATGATCTAAGCTGTGTCTCTNNAATCCACTCTAGCATGCTAGAGCGCCATCCTTGCCATTTCCGATTCTTCATACGAGATCACGACTCTTCAGTCGATGGATAGTCCATTTAGAGAATAATTGTACAGATATTGTCCCCAGCAAAAGTGACCCCCACATGATCGGAGATAGCAGCCCCCACTCCTTGGAAGAGGAGATACTGTATAAGAATAGGTTGCCTCCCCCAAGCGTTACTAGGAAAGATATTCCCCAAGACAACACCACGATTAGCACTGTTAGACATAGATAAGCTTTGCCGCTACAAAGATATTCAATGAAAATGTATACACCGGAGACGATGAGTCCAACGCCGATCCAAGTAATGGCAAAAGCAATATACGAAGGTACTGCCAGCTCCTTCCGGAAATTCTCACCGAGCAAGTAGACAATACCGAAGAACAACAGACCATTTAGAGCAAAGGAGACTACCGCCTGAAACTTTCTCCGGGTTAATATTACATTGATAGGAATCGGTAAGGATCGTAAGTAAGCCAACATTCTCGTGTAGGAGTCTTCACTCCAATATTTCATGGAACGACGGGAGAAAGAGAATCCGATTAATGGCATTAGCGAAAGGAGCAAAAAATCCGCTATCATTGTCCGATCCTGATTACCTAGTACGTCATTTGTAACCAAGCTCGTCATCCCACCAAGATAACACATAAAGATAACTGTGATTAAAAATGTCCATAGTATTTTTAATTTGTCTCCGCGAAAATCAGAGCGCATGATAAACCACGAATCCTTTAATGTTCTCATTAATGCTAACCTCGCTTTACAATGTCTTCAGCGTCCAGCGGAAGCAGGTGTTCATATCCCTGTGCTTACTGTATATATCTATATACACAGTATATGTCCTTAATTTACCATTGTCAATCCTGTAAATGGAAAATATTCAAGATGATTAGGAGACAGCAACATCCTATGCTTTGGAGAAGACTCTGCCCACGCGCGATGCTGATCATTATTCGGATTAACTAATAAGAGGGTTAAATGGTGCTTGGAGAGAGGTTGTTGGTGAGCAAAGGACACGGAGAGATGCGATCTTCATTGTTGCTACGCTAATGAGCAATAGATTGTAGGGTGCTTGCGGGTGCTAGTGCGGGATGGGTGTTGGTGTGGATACGGGCAGCGCAGGTTCATGCTCTGGGCTAAAAGCTGAGGTATGAGCTATTGCGGAGTAGAATCTAAATTTAGGGAAAATCCCCCTATAATCACTTAGATTTAACCTGGAATCAACTATTTTAGGGAATCCCTCCCTATAAAGACATCTTTTTCTCCTTTTTAGAACCAAAACCGTTCGATTACAGGTATATTTTCCCTAAATACCTTCTTTTTGAGCTCAAAACTTATCTTTTTTAGGGAGGTTTTCCCTATAATCCAAAAGTGGACCACCTCTGTGTTTTACACTTACGAGTCCAGTTCTTTTAGCAAGAAGCTCTTGCGAGAATTACCCTTTAAGTACAATCTTCATTCTCGAAAGTTGTCCAACTCTCCACTCACTCCAGCACTCCCCTTCAAGCCATACTTAAAACCCTAAAATGTTTATTCCACAGTCGAATTTCATTTCCACCTAATCGCCATAAACTAAAATAAGCCTGGCATCCACTATTCCACTTTGGGAACATGCAGATGCACAGGCTTATTTCATTACTATTTACACAGCTAATTTAAGCACCCAAAATAACTTTCCACACCGGCAAGGTATGTCCACCTGGATACAAAACATAAAGCAGCACGTACACCATAACGCCAGTAATCGCAGTGATGAACCAGATAATTGATGTCACTCTACCCAACTTACGGTGCTTGGCATACTTCGCCTTGAATCCAAGAGTTAACGTAGTAAGTCCGAATACTGCAGCTACCGTTGCCAGCACGATATGGAAGATCAGAAATACTTGATAAATCGTCTTCAGTTCATCCGGACCGCCCCATGAGGTGTTTCCCACGAACAACGTTCTGGATACGTAAACAATAAAAAACAGGAGCGCAGCGATTGCAGCAGCAATCATTGTCTTCTTGTGCGCCTCGCGTTTGCCCTTAATGATGAGCCACCAGCCAATAGCAACGAGCACCGCGCTGAGTACGATGAACGATGTACTAATAGTTGGAAACAGTGTGAAAATATCCATAATTCTCCCCCTTGGCAGTCTACCAGTTATGCACGGGTCAAGGTGCTCTCCTCAAGTGCTGAGGATGGCGTCGATAATTCATCATCTTCTTGTCCGTTCTCTTTTTTATACCAATGATAGAACACATAAGCAAGCATAGAGGCAAAAATAAATTCCTGAATGAACTTCATCGCGATGCCTCCCACCTGCTGATCTACCTTCGGTGACATCAATTCAAAGAACGCAGGACCCCCAAAATTCTGAAGTAATGCAGAGGGATCACCCGATATACAATNNCGGATCACTGTAAGTGGCATAGAGCGGATGGTCTGCAAAAATAATCAGCCCGCATGCTGGGGTCAGCAATACCATGTTAAGAAAAATAAACCCAATCTTGCCCAGTCCACTCGCCATCCGGCGCTCCGGTAGCGGATTGATCAGCGTCCACCACATTAAGGCAGCCGTTAGGAATAGAACAATGTAGTAAATGCGGTGAACGGTAAAATGCAACATCACATAATCATGGATAACTGGAATATGGTACAAGGAAAATAGTCCATTAAACAATAGGGCAGCTACCACCGGTCGAGCTAAAAAAGACAGCCGACGAAACGGATTTACTTTCAATAGGCTGCGCCAGATAAAATCCGGAATCCCCAGCATAATCAGCGGCACCGCTACCAGATAAGACAAGGCCATACTAACCATGTGGAAGGAAAACATCATATGTCCTAATAGACTAACGGGGCCGCCTTGTGCCAAATAAAGCGCAAGCATTCCGCACACAAATAGCGCTCTACGCCAGAGCGGAACCTGAATTGAATCGGCATAACGTCCAGCAATCGGACCAATCCAAACGAAATAACCCGCCGTCAGCAGCAGCATTACCGCCAAAAAAAGCGGGCTCCATAGTTCAGCAAAGCTAAAATATTGTAATCCCAGCATAATCCTAACCTCCTAGCGCAGGATCTCTTCTTGAACCTAGTTGCGAAGTTTATAATTTATTATATTGGAACACCAAAAAGAGGGGGCATCGCAGCCCGCCTCTTTCTTTATTATCCGTTAATCCCACCAAACCCAATACAGCGACATGATAATACTGGTACCGGCGATAAAGAAACCACCCAGCATGAAGATAATCGGCATTAGATGTCCCTTGTCTTTCAGGTGCATCCAGAAGCCCATCTGTACAATGACCTGAATGACAGCCATTACCAGTAGTAAAATAACTGCAAAGGTGGCATTCACGCCTCCAGCCGCAACAGCGGCGAAAGCAATTAAGGTCAAGACAATGGACAGTATAAAGACAACAATATGCCTCTGTGGTCCCTCATGCCGATGACGATGCTTATACCCGCCTTCCTCTGGCACATGCTGATCCGTCGTCATAGTGCCTAGCCCACCTTTCCGAGTAGGTATACAACCGTAAAGATGAAGACCCATACCACATCAATAAAATGCCAGTACATAGCTGCCACGTACACTTTTGGTGCAGTAACTACGGTTAATCCCTTACGCATCAGTTGCCCAATCAGGATGGAGATCCATGCAATCCCGAAAGCTACGTGCGCACCGTGAAACCCTACCAGTGTATAGAATGCCGAACTAAATGCACTTGTAGTCATTCCGAATTCTTCGTGTCTCACATATTGAGTAAACTCATAGATCTCCAGAATCAGAAAACTAAGTCCTAAGATTACAGTAACCACAAGCCAGTTGCGGAGCACCGCCGGACGGTTTCTGTGCATTGCTTGGATAGCGAATACACTCGTCAGACTGCTTACCAAGAGGAGGAACGTTGCAGCAGCTACAAGCGGCAGGTGAAACAGCTCATTCGCCGAGGGTCCCTCATTCGTCTGATTGCGCAGTGCGAGAAACGTAGCGAACAACGTACCGAACAGCACCGCTTCCCCGCCTAGAAACAACCAAAAGGCAAGTACCTTGTTTCGACCTTCGAGCGTAGCTTTTTCCGGCTCGTGCGGAAGTGTATCCTTAGAAGCTTCTGCATGTGCCGTTGTCATGTCCGCTCACTTCCTTCCAGCTCTTCAGGTTCAATATGCCATCCGTGATCATCAAACAGCGAACGCATCAGCATAGATCCAAATGTAATGATAAGACCAATCGCTGTAACGATATAATTATTAAACAAAAAGCTCATAAAGGCGTTTCCGAAGTCATCCCGACTGAACATAAAGCCGAGGCCGGCGATGAATATTCCAACTGACATGGTGAACGGCAGTATGGTTGCTGACGGCATATGGATCGAGCCGACCGATTCTGCCGGAGTCATGCCTTTATTTCCTGCCATTTTTTCTTTCCAGAACGCATCAATACCACGGATAAGTGGTGTTTGCTTGAAGTTATATTCTGGCGGTGGTGAAGGAATCGTCCATTCCAATGTACGTCCATCCTCCCACGGATCATTACCTGCATCCGCTGGCTTTCTTGAAGTAAGGAAGATGTTAACCAAGAAGATAATCATACCGACACCCATCAGTCCAGCTCCGATTGTACTGACTAAATTAAGCAAATCGAATTGCTGATTCGGCAAATAAGTGAATACCCGGCGCTGCATCCCCATAAGTCCAAGGAAATGCTGTACAAAGAAGGTTAGATGGAATCCGATGATAAACGTCCAGAAGGTCCATTTGCCCAGCTTCTCACTTAGCATCCGTCCGAACATCTTCGGCCACCAGTAATGCAGACCTGCAAACAAGCCAAGCACCAAGCCGCCCACAATAACATAGTGGAAATGCGCTACGACAAAATACGTATCATGGAACTGAAAGTCAGCAGGCGCAGAAGCCAGCATGACACCAGTTACGCCACCCATCGTGAAGGTAGGAATGAATCCTGCAGCGAACAAGTTCGGTGTCGTGAAACGCACTTGCCCGCCCCACATCGTGAACAACCAGTTAAAAATCTTAATCCCTGTCGGAACTGCAATCAACATCGTTGATACAGAGAACAATGCGTTAGCCACAGGTCCAAGTCCGGTAGTGAACATATGGTGAGCCCAAACCATGAAGCCCAGGAAGGCAATCAGAATGGTAGCGAACACCATGGAACTATACCCGAACAGTCGCTTCCGCGAAAAAGTCGGGATGACCTCCGATATAATTCCGAAGGCAGGCAGAATAAGAATGTAAACTTCCGGGTGACCAAATATCCAGAAGATATGCTGCCAGAGCACTGGACTTCCCCCGGCTCCAACCTCGAAAAAGTTGGCCCCAAGAATTCGGTCGAACGTCAGTAGTACCAGACCTACTGTAACTGCTGGAAAAGCAAACAATATAATAGCGGAGGTTATAAATGTAGTCCAAGCAAACATCGGCATCCGCATGTAGGTCATTCCCGGCGCGCGCATCGTAATGATCGTGGCTAGAAAGTTGATCCCCCCGATGAGGGTACCTAATCCGGCGATTTGAAGACCGATAGTATAAAAGTCTACACCGTGTGTAGTGCTGTATGTACTCGTAGATAGTGGGGTGTAGGCGGTCCATCCGGCATCAGGAGCGCCACCCATAACCCAGCTGAGATTCAGTAGAATTCCGCCGAACAGGAAGGTCCAGAAGCCAAGTGCATTTAGAAAAGGAAAGGCTACGTCACGCGCACCGATCTGTAGCGGTATGACGGCATTCATTAAGGCGAAGATGACTGGCATGACGCCGAGGAAGATCATCGTCGTACCATGCATGGTAATGAGTTCATTAAACGTTTGGGCATCCAAAAAGTCATTCATTGGCTTGATGAGTTGCCAGCGAATCAGAAGTGCTTCAAATCCGCCGATGCCAAAAAATAATCCTCCAGCCCATAGGTACAAAATCGCGATCTTTTTATGATCGACGGTTGTAAGCCAATCCATAAGTCCTGTATGGCGCTTCACACTGTGGCCATGCCCCAGAGGCTTGGATGAGTTCAAGGTATGCGCTGCTTGAGCCAAAGTTCGTACCCCCTTTTTCAAAAGTTCCGCCCGCCTTTAGGCTAAGGCATTAGTCCAGCTTATAGTTGGCCAAATACTCAGCAATGCCATCAATCTCCGCATCACTTAGGCCTAGATCTTTGGGGTTAGGCATCAGATTGCCCGGCTTTACAGATTGAGGATCGTGCAGCCATGTTTTGAGATTCTCTTCAAGCGGCGCACCATCTTCCCTCGTGTCGTCGTTGAGCAGAATCCCTGCAATCGACTCCCGAGAACCAATTCCGGTCAAGTTCGGCGCATTATTAATCCCTTGATCGCCTACAGCGTGGCAAGTTAGACACGCCGCTTTGAACTTCTCAGCTAAAGCAGGATCCTCTGGCAGCACAGCTACGGGTGCTTTCATCGAATCAATCCACTTCTGAAAATCTTGTTCACTAACCGATTTCACCTTAAATTCCATGAATCCATGAGACGGCCCGCATAGCTCCGCACATTTTCCGCGGTAAACGCCTTCATTAGGTGCACTAAAGCTGAAGCGGTTAATCGTTCCGGCTGGGTTGGTGTCGATTTTACCGGATAGGGAAGGAACCCAGAAGGAGTGCAGCACGTCTTTAGTCTCCAGTTCAAAAGCAATATCTTTGCCTACTGGAATAATCAGATCCTGTGCTGTAGTCACCTTGTAATCGGTATACTCAAACTCCCACCAATATTGGTGGCCGGTTACTTTAACCTTTATCGCATCCTTGTCATTGGCATGATCATCTCCTGCGGCGAACACTGCTTTCACCGTTGGAACTGCCAGTACCACTACGAGGATAAGCGGAATGACCGTCCAGAGAATCTCAAGCTTGATGCTACCCTCAACCTGCTCAGGGATTTCATTCTGGCCCGGCTTCCTGCGGAAACGGATCAGTACATAAGCTGCAATCGCAAAGACAATCAGCAACACGACGATCATAATACTGATCGACAGCTCCATTAATCCGTAAGACATTTCCGCTGCAGGTCCCTGTGGTCTGAGCGCCGATAAGTCCTCACGGCCGCACCCGGCAAGAAAGAGTCCAAACATAGCGGTCATGGGAAGGAGTCGCTTTACAGCCTGCCACGTTTTCATCATTGATCTACCCCGCTTTTCCCGATTTCGTAGATTCCTGTTTTTTTCTGTCAATTATAACAATCACTATTAATATAAGTTTAAGGGGAAGTTTTGTCAATCGTTCACAACTAGTTCACATTGTAATTTTCGACATAATAATCCCTTGTCCCGTCTGCATTTATGTGCAATTTATGAAAACGCAATCAAATAAAAAACAATCAATAAAGCGCATTCATTGTGAAATGTGTCTATTAATTCATTTGACTATTTTATGAGAAACAATATTTCTTATTCATATATGTACATACAAAAAAAACCGATTCCTGCAACAAACGCTGCTCGGGCACGGTTTATAAAAATCCTCGTGGATGTTATTACTCAAAATGATGTCAAAAGTTAAGTAAGTGACAATCGTATCTGTTAGCTAGGAGACCGATGAATTCATCTTTACCAGCTCATGCTCCACGACCATGGTCAGTTCTTCTTCATAGCCTCCGGTAATCCGATATTTTCGGACGTACTCCTTTACGAATTTCTTGGGATCTTTGGGCCGGAAAATGCGTGTCATTTCCCGTAAACTTTCCTTGACTTCGTTATGACCTTTACTTGCCATGATCAGTTCCCTCCCAAAACATTGAAAATGAATGCTCCGTTGTAGAGAATGCATGATGAAAAGTACGCCGTGACCTCGAATGCAAGTGAAGTAACCATTACACATACGTGGCTTGCATTATCCGCCAAAACGTAAAATTCAAAGCTTCAAAGCCTTGAGATACTAGTTCGCCGGTGAAGCAGGTTCGTCGTGATTTGGGCTGAGAGTAAGGACGCCTGTAGAACGAAAGCTCCTTGACACTTTTATTACCCGAAGAGCCACTTACTGAATCACCCCTTTCGGGCCTTATCGTTATATTGTATCATATTCCGGTCCAACTTCCACCTTTCCTTGTAAAATGTGCTAATTGGAAAAATTTTATTTTTATAGCGATCTTCGTAAGTCATATTGCTCGTGTCGGGTTAAAATACAATATGCTCTATAGCAAGCCATACCTGTTACTTACCACAGCAAGAAAAGGAGATCTCTATGGACCAACCGACACCATTACTGACTTCATCTTATAACGTAGTTCCCGCAATGACTACCGCACTACCAGAGGAAACAGCAACGCGCCGGGAAGGTCTTGAACAAGCCCATAATGCTATTCAGAAAGAATACCCAAAAATGCATAGTATGCTTATTGTTCGCCACGGCAAGCTCATCTTCGAACGTTATTACGGCAACCATCATGCCGGGGCATTAAATGATCTTCGATCTGCAACCAAAAGCTTTATCAGCGCGCTTACCGGAATCGCTATCGATCGGGGAGATATCCCTGATATCGATGTCTCTGTTTCGAAAGTACTTCGTAAGCATATTCCATACCTACACTCCCCTCATCTATCAAAAATCACTCTCCGTCATCTGCTCACCATGACTTCCGGGTTTAGCTGGATCACGGGCAAGAAGCTAGGTGAGCCGTTCGTCCGGAACCTCCACCGCAGTCGCCGCTGGGGTTCCTTTGCCCTTAGTATGAACATTATCCCGGAACAAATCGGTCAATTCCAATACCGCAGTATCGACTCACACCTGATTTCGATGATCCTTAGTGAATCTACAGGTCTCGATGCGTTCACCTATGCTACACAGCATTTATTTAGCCCTCTCCGAATGACTCACATCGCTTGGTTACCGAGTCCTGAAGGACACAGTATGGGACATATCGGTCTGCACTTGAACTCCCGAGATATGGCTAAATTCGGGATCTGTCTGCTGAATAACGGTATATTTGCTGAACAGCAGATCATTCCGAAGCATTGGCTGCAAGAAGCGCTAACCGCACAGACTGCGGGATATCCGGCTTTTGGAGATTACGGATATCAGTTCTGGATTGGCATGATGAGCGGCCAACCCTACAAGCTTGCTCATGGGCATGGCGGACAGCAAATCCTTCTCCTCCCCAAGCTAGATGCGGTTGTGATCTTTACAGCAGAGAGCAAGACAAACAATTGGAAGAGCCCCCGCAAGCTATTGGAAAAATATATTATACCCACAATGAGCTAAACATACTTTTTCCTGACAAGTCATAGGCTTTTAAGGAAGAAGGATTTGAGAATCCCTCCCCTTCTTCTCCAAATAGAAGGAGAGTGAGCCCTTTGTCCCCTTTCAAATCATCCACCGGATTGCCCGATAATATTGCTGGCGCGCTGTGCTATTTTTTCCCTTTTGTTGGCGGCGTGGTCTTTCTCGCTTTGGAGAAACGCAGCCGCTTTGTGCTGTTTCACGCTCTGCAATCACTGATTACCTTCGGAGTGCTGATGATCCTCCACGTACTATCCGGATTCGTCCCCATCCTCGGTTCCCTAATGAGCGCAATCCTCTCTCTTTGCAGCTTTGCTGTTTGGCTGCTGATGATCTATCACGCTTTGAGTAGCAGATGGTATAAGCTACCATGGGTTGGGAATGTAGCAGAAAGTCAGCTTCCACATCTATAAATACCTATGAACTAACCACCTCTTATCGCTGAAAAGTATTCCCTTTTGCCCATCCACTCCTTACAATGGAAAGAAGGGCATCCACGGAATTCTACAGGCTGGAGGAAATTAAATGTATCTATTCATCATAAACCCACGTTCCGGCGGGGGCGCAGGCGGGCGGACCTGGCATACTGTAGAGGCGCTCATGAAAGAGCAAACGTTGCCTTATATGACCTTGTTTACGCATAGCGCAGAGGGCGCAGAAGCCCTCGTTCTAAATACACTTAAACACCGTGAAGACTGGAGAGCCGTGATTGTAATCGGCGGCGACGGCACGCTACACAGCATTTTGGGTGCCCTTCGCGGCAAAGATATCCCCACGGCAATCATCCCTGCCGGCTCCGGTAACGACTCCGCACGCGGCTTCGGCATTCCGCTTGCGACTGAAGCTGCGCTAGAAGCTGCACTTAGCGAGCGGTATATCGAAGCAGATCTGCTCTCGGGTGCCGACGGATTGACCTTAACGGCGGTCGCTAGTGGTTTCGATGCTCAGGTGGCCGAGAATGTGAATGCCAGCCGTTACAAACGCCTGTGCAATGCCATTGGAGCAGGCCAACTGGCTTATCTCATCGGCATATTACATACGCTGATGACGTTCAAGCCTTGCCGAGTGAGTGTAGCCTGCGACGGGACGGAGCATGTCTTTGAGAAGGCATGGCTGGTCTCGGTCTGCAACCTGCCCAGCTACGGCGGCGGGCTCTTGATCTGCCCGCAGGCGAAGGCCGATGACGGCCAGCTCGACGTCTGCGTCGTGCATGGGTGCAGCCGCGGGCAACTGCTGCGGCTGTTCCCAACGGTACTGAAGGGCAAGCATGTCGCGTTGCCCTTCGTGTCCATGTTGCGTGGACGTAGCATAGCCGTCAACTTCGCAGAGGCCCGGCTGGCGATCGGCGATGGCGAGAGCTTCGGCAAAGGGCCGCTAGCCGTACGCTGCGAGCCAGGGGCGCTGCGGGTGCTCTCGCCGCTGGCGGCGGTTAGTGCACAGCGCCCCGCCGATCCTGCAGCGGCATGCGGTGGCAACGGGTAAGCCATACCCGTGCATACCACATACAAAAAACAGCAAGAGACAGGCTAAAATCCTGTCTCTTGCTGTTTTACTGTGTTCTATTCGAATTTATGCGCAAGAGTCTCAGCTAAGCAACTCTTCCTCTTCTTCCACGAAAGAAATTCTTCCGTCTTCTAGAGAAGCGATTCGCACGAGCGATTCTACCCGGTAACCAGCTTCCTGCAGTAACCGATTCCCCGGCTGGAATGCTTTTTCGATCACAATACCAATTCCAACCACACTTCCCCCTGCCTGCTCAACAATTCGAGCAAGTCCGAAGGCGGCTTCACCATTCGCCAAGAAATCATCGACAATCAGCACCCGCTCTCCGGGAGCAATGAACTTCTTAGAAACGGTAATTTCATTCGTTTCTTTCTTCGTGAAGGAGTATACCTGTTCTACATAAATATCCTCTGTCAGCGTCAATGATTTCTGCTTGCGGGCAAAAATCAGCGGAACCTCCAGCTCTAATGCCGTCATAATCCCCGGAGCAATTCCCGAAGATTCAATAGTTAGTACCTTCGTAACCTCTTCGCCCGCGAAACGGCGGGGAAAATCACGGCCAACCTCACGCATTAGGAAGGGGTCCATCTGATGATTCAGAAAAGAATCCACCTTGAGCACGCCTTGCCCGAGTACAATACCTTCTTTTAACACCTTTTGTCTCAACAGCTCCATTGTGCTCCTCCTTCTCCCATCAATGAATCCTTTCTCCCCACACCTATATTCCTGTCGGCTTCTGTGGCAATAAATTTCCAACGATAGATTTTAAATTATGATCATCTTTGCTCTTTTCCTGACCGTTATCATAACTCGTAATTCGAATCTCCAAGAAATCGCCCGGATTTACCGGCTTAAAGATTAATTTCTCGCGGTCTTCCAATCTCACGTTAAATTTCATGTCCTTGAACATTTCAACAAGTTCTGCTTCTCCAGGACTCGCTCCCTTATCCAGAAACAGCAGTCCACGTAATTTCTTAGGACCATCCTCATGCACCACTTCAAAATGAACGATACATTCCATGCTTCTCACCTCCCTATAATAGCTACTGCGCCTGTTCTTCCCCATCATCGCCCTGATCATGCATCACATATTTGCTGTGAATTTTGCTGTAACGTTCACCATAACGTTCTGTAAGTTCTGCGCCCATATCCTGCTCCAACTCGAACAGTACCATTTCCTGCGAAAAATGATTCAATAGCAGTTCTACTAACACCGGGTGCTCAGTTACGACCGCTTGTGCTGATCCATCTTCATAGCGCATCCCGAGCATACACCAGCGCCTATCGATCACGAATGAGAACTTCCGCCCACCCTTGCGCTGCGAATCTCTTCCAAGAGGTGGCCATACCGGAAAAGAGGCTGGAGCAGCATTACCACCATCAAAAGCCCATAACAGTCTAACTCGACGCAGCTCAGCCTGTTCAAGCTCACTCCGCAAAAGCGAGGCCTCCTCGCGCCACACATCAACTACGATCTCCTGCTCTGCCATATTAAGCTGGCGAATCAGAGCCCCCATTACATTGCGATCGCCTTCCACATTATAAAAAGAAGGGCTAACAGGTCCTCCGCGAGGCATCTCACTTTCCATATAGGCCAGCGAAGCTTGAACCCGTCCCGAAATCATAGTCGCAAGCTCCTCTGGATTAAGAACACTGTACCGCGCAGGTTCTCCTTCGCCACATCGTACATATCCCTGCTGCGTAAGGCGTTGAAGCGCTGCATACACATTCGATCTTGAAACTCCGAGCTGTTTGGCAACCTCATATCCAGAAGCCTGACCTTTAGTCGCAAGCTCTACCATAATTTTGGACTCCATCTCCGTGAAGCCCAGATTGCGCAGATGCAGCAGCAGCTGTTCCATCTTGTTGTCCCCCTAAGCTGACTGATATCTGTACTATATTTGCTCTGATCCACAACGGGGACACCATAAGGAGCCCTTAGGTAATTCATTCCGACAGATTTGACACTGGATCATATCTCGCACACCATTGTCCTCGGTGACCGCAGATTCCTCCTGATGTTCATTTTTGTGCCATTCCCCGAAGCGACGATCAAGTTCAAGTTGTCTTCTTCTTTCACGTTCCAGCTGTTCGGCTTGTCTACGTTCCCGCTCAATATCTTGCTCGGTCCCCTTATATTCTTCGAGTGGCAGCTCGTCATCCGAATGCAGAACTTCAGCATATACCACACTCTGCGGGTGGAGCTTCATCGCAAGCTGCTTCTCTTCATCCGTAAGCTCATCTGCCCCATAATATTGATCCTCTTCTTCATCCTCGTTCACAGATTGAACGAATACCGGCGTAGAAGGTATCTTCCTTGAAGTAGTCAACTCTTCAAGCTTTCTTCCACATTTCGGGCAAAAGTTTGCATCAAGCGCCACGATATGACCACAAGAACATAGCCGCTCATTTTTCAGCTCAGCAATTCGTGTACGTAGGACTTCGATTTTCTCCTGAAGCTTAGAACAGTTACGTGAAAGCTCCACCATTTTACCTTCAGCTACCGACATATCCTTTGAGCGATACCCTTCATAAAAAAGTCTGCCCATTTTCGTAAATTCAACTTCCATCTCACGTTCAACATCGGAAATAAGCCCGTTCAGCTTGCCGATCTCTACTGAGTTCTGTGCTTTTTCGGTGACCCGGCTCGCGCTATCTTTAATTTTTTTGATAAAACTCATTACAGTTCCTCCCTCTCAAGCGATACGTGATTCCATCATACCAAATGTATCGAATAGATTCATTAATGTGCTTTAATACGCGATTTAGAAGAGAATGTTCCTATAAAATCCATACTAATTGATTTATACCACTCCACTCTTACACTTATGGATTATATTTCCTGATTTTGAATGTTATTTTGCGTCAGTGGTTCTACATCGGTTAAAATAGAATTAATCACAAATAACGAAATCGGGAGAGTTTCAGTGGAAGAACATGAGAGCACACAGCTTACGCTTAATCAGTTACAGGTACACGTAAAGGATCTGCAACAGTGGCAAGGCAACAGCAGCGAGGATTTCGCCAAACTGGTAAACGAGTTCGAGGCTCTGCCGGCACTCTATCGCCACGCGTTAAATGATCTTCAGAATAAAATCGATGTGATCAAGACGGAATGGCAGTCTCGAGACGGCTTCAGTCCCATCGAACATGTCAAATGCCGGATCAAAGAGCCGAAGAGCATTCTTCAAAAGATGGAGCGTAAAGGCTACGGTTTCAGCTTGGAGAATATGGAACAATACATTCACGATATTGCTGGAATGCGGATTGTATGTGCCTTTGTTAAAGATATTTACCGTTTAGTAGATCATCTTAGTACACGCGAAGACATCCGCGTACTAGAGATTAAAGATTATATAGCTCATCCCAAGCCAAACGGGTATCAAAGCCTTCATCTTATAGTGGGTATCCCACTCGTCCTGCTGGAAGGAACACGCTGGGTAAAAGCTGAGATACAGCTACGCACCCTAGCTATGGACTTTTGGGCAAGCATGGAACATATTCTGTATTATAAATTTGATAAGCAGCTCCCTTCGCATGTCGCCGATGAACTGAAAGAAGCCGCACGCGCCGCTGATGAATTGGATCAGAAAATGCTACGTCTACGCCGCGAGATTCTAGAACTTTCAGAGGGGGAATCTCCCTCCATTGGGCAGCATTAGAATAACTAACCAGAAGCTCTGTTAGATAATTAGGGAATATCTCCCTATAATTCAACTGATTTGTTGGAAAATATAGATATTACCCCGATTTTTAGGGAGGAATTCCCTGATTCTAATCATTAAAAGCATTTATCGGCTATTTACAGGGAGTTTTTCCCCAATTACTCTCTCAAAAAAAGAGGCTGTCTCAAGAGTAGCACTCACTACTTTTGAGACAGCCTCTTTCGTATTTCCAACTAGTGCTTAATCAGGCCCTTATTCGCCCGACGTGCAGCAGCTTCTGCTACACGCTGCATAATCAAAGTTAATCCCTCAATGGCTTTGGGCGTCTGAGGCAGCAACGTCCCCCAGTCTTCTGTTACCGCAACTACTACCACCGGTGAAGGAAACGGTCTGGCCGCGATCTCATGGAACTGTGGCCCCGGCTGATGGAGTGAACCTTCAGCAGCCGCTTCTGCTAGCCATTCTCCAGAGGAAATAGCTGGCCCCTTGCGCTCAAGCCGAGCCAATTCCGTAGAAAGATCACTAACTGGAGCGTCCTCTGCCTCTGTTTCAGATTCGTCGGCAGCTATATCTCCTTCAGCCCAAAGGGCAAAAATTCCGTCCAAGAGCTCTCCTTTAGTAAACCCTCTCAGAGAAAGTGCCAGCAGTGGCTCTTCAGCAAGGCGTTCTTTAATAAGCTTCAGAGTCTCCACCTTGTTCTCCACTCCTTCTCCCTCGAAGAGGCCTTGCTCCAACTCTGTATCTGTAGGCAGAAGCTCAAGTTCTGCCAGCCCGCCCGTCAAACGCCCTTGCAGCAAGGCAAATACTTCTCCCGGACTTAGTGCAAGACGTCGCAATATTTCTTTTCTACGGGCAGCATGCCATACCGGAACCTTAAGAGAGAGAGGTCGATCCGCTCGTTGTTCCTGAGCAGCAGCAGGAGCGCCGGCGTTCCATTCACCCTTTGACCGTGACCCTCCCGTCACTTTCCCAGGTAGCGCCGTCCATGCCGCTTTTACTAGTCCAGGCACAACTTCCAGCCGCATCTCTAACAGTTCACTCATTGTTTGATCCCTCCGTAAAACTCATGTCTTTCTTACATCCAGTCCTGATCCTGCAGTTCAATAAGCTCTTTCAGCTCATGATTAGACATCTCAGTCAACCATGTTTCTCCAGAGCCAACAACCTGCTCGGAAAGGCTTTTCTTGCGCTCAATCAATTCATCAATGCGTTCTTCCAACGTTCCTTGGCAAATCAGCTTATGGACTTGAACATTCTTATCCTGACCAATTCGGAATGCCCGGTCTGTCGCTTGATTCTCAACTGCCGGATTCCACCAACGGTCGTAATGGATAACATGATTAGCTCTTGTAAGGTTCAACCCTACGCCACCTGCTTTAAGAGAAAGTACGAAGAAGGAAGGACCCTTCCCCTCTTGAAAATCATGAACCATCTCGTCGCGCTCTCGTTTTGGAATTCCGCCATGTAAGAACAGTGGCGCTGTTCCATAACGCTTAGTCAGCTTGCTAACCAAGAGCTCACCCATCGCTACATATTGAGTAAAAATCAACGCAGATTCTCCGACCTCTGCAATGCTATCGAGAATCTCGAACATGACCTCCATTTTACCGGATTGTTCATTTCGCGGGCCCCGGCCTTCTTCTTTGCGGAATAGCTGAGGGTGATTGCAAATCTGCTTCAACTTCGTCAGAGAAGACAATACGAGTCCTCTTCGAGCCATCCCACTACTCTCTCCGATCACGCCAAGCATTTCATCCACGACACCCTGATACAGGGCTGCTTGTGTTTCCGTCAACGGACAATAGGACTTCAGCTCCAGCTTCTCCGGTAAATCTTTAGAGATATCCGGATCACTTTTCAGGCGTCGCAATAAGAATGGTGACACCAAGCGATGTAATTCCCGCAGTCGTTCCCCACCCTCACCAGACACATAACGTTGCCGGAAGGAATGATAGGTTCCTAAATAGCCCGGGTTTAAAAAGTGAAAAATAGACCATAACTCGCCTAGTCTGTTCTCAACCGGAGTACCTGTCATAGCTATGCGATGCGGCGCTGATAGCTTCATCACACTTTGCGCCTGTTTCGTCCGGTGATTCTTAATATACTGAGCTTCATCCAGCACCACAGTGGACCACTGAACATTCGCCAAATCCTCGCTGTCACGACCCGCTAAGTGATAGGTCGTCAATACAATATCATGACTTGCAGCCAGTTTTAAAAAACTGTCACCCCGTACGCGGCGTCCACCATGATGAATGTGAACCTTAAGTGAAGGAGCAAAGCGCTGCAATTCCCGCTGCCAGTTACCTAGAAGCGATGTTGGGCAGAGAATCAGCACGGGCTCCTGCTTCTCTTCAGGTGGAGCACTTAACGCGCGGTCCAGCAGACAGGTGATGACCTGCACCGTCTTACCGAGACCCATGTCATCAGCCAGACACACCCCAAAGCCCAGACCACTGAGGACGGAGAGCCATTGATAGCCGCGCTCCTGATAAGGTCTCAGGGTTCCGTGCAGACCAACAGGCACGGGACGCGCTGGAAGATTACGTAATATGTCACCCCGCATAAGCGACGACAATAGTCCGGATGTTTCCATCCCCGTTACTTGCATCCCTTTCCAGAGCCGCTCCTCGCCATCCTCAGCCTCTAGCCGCATCCAATCGGCTGCAGTCATTTCCCCATTTTCATGGCGTTTCATATATCTAAGAACCTGGCGAATTTCTTTAGGATCTACCTCAATCCATTCTCCCCGGAAACGTACAAAAGGCACGCCAGCCTCCACTAATGCGTTCAGTTCTTCTTCGCTGATTGTACTTTCCCCAAGTGAGGCCTCAATGCGAAACGAGATCAGTTCTTCCATGCCAAGAGCCACTGGTGCAGGACTATCGATCGCACTCACTACTGGCTGCATTTTCATCTTCATACCAATCTGGCGGCGTCCCTCACGGCTCCAGCGTGATGGCATCTGTACCGTTATTCCCCGCTCACGGAACTGCTGCACCGTCTCCTTCAAAAAGAAATAAAGACGTTCAGGTTCCAAATCCGCTCCCGCAGGTGCAGGCTTAGCAAGAGCGCGCTGAATATCTGGTGATATTTTCGCTGCTCGACCCAGCGCTATAAGAAGCTGCTGCTGAATATTGCGATAGCGTTTCCCCCATAACGTAAACTCTCGTTCCTTACTGCTCCAAATCGATTTTGCCGGAATCCAGAATTCCCCTTCTTCCTTGTTCTCCGCCCAGAAGGTTAATCGCCAGATTTCGTCATTATCTCCGGGCGGCTCCAGACGTAGCCCAAGACCCAGCTGTCCACTCCGCGCTTCCTCAGGTTCTGATTGTGGCACATCGCTTCCGGCTGTCTCATTCACAGTGGCTAGAAGGTCTGTCACCTCTGCTTGAGTTCCCTGTACGGGTATATCCCGGCTACCTGTAAGANNAATAACCACGGCGATAATTGGCTTTGAAAGGTGTGAGTTCACCTTCAATACCCGCAATCACTTTTTTTATCTCTGCAGTCATAACCGCCTGCATAAAGGAGTAAAGAACATAGGCGCCAGCCTCTTCCCGTGAGGATAAATCCCCCGCCTCAGCGATATGTGTCCCTAGTGCCAGTACCGGCATGGAAGCTGCCAGCTGCAGAAAGATCTCCTTATCCTCCTGTTTTCGAAAAGCCGGAGACCAGCAGACCGTCGCCGCCTGTTCTCCACCACGACGACGTGTACCCACCGGGCGTGGGGGCAAGGCTCCTGGCGTAACTCCCCCTGTACCCATCAGTTCCAGCGCAAAGCGAGCTGCTGCCGCCCAATAGCGCAATTCGCCGCCAGGCTCCACTCCCTGATCTCGGCATAACGTCTCGTCCCATGCCAGAAGCAGTTCAAATGCATCGCTAGGGACTAAGGCGAGCCCTTCGAATGTTCGTCCGGGCAATCCACGTCGTGCTGGCTTCCCCTCTACAGGAGGAGCCGGATATTTCACTTCTGCCAGACGCAGAGCAGCACTCGTAAAAGGACGCACTCCTCCCTGCAGCTCCAGCCGCTTCACAACTCGGGTCCAAGCGTCAACCTTCGGCTCCGAAGTTTCGCCAGAGAAGCAAAATAACACATCCCCCAACCATATTGCATAAAGATGCTTAGTCATCGGTGATCTCCTGTCTTTTAAGCAAGCAAAAAAAGAACCAGTCCGCCACCATCAGGTGGTAACTGCGACCTTTTCCGCGAGAAATAAATTTTGAAGCTATACAAGTAGAAGCAGGTTCTCCATCCTTTTAGAGATGAGATACGCTCCTGTAAGAAATATAAGGATAAAGAACTAGGATAAAACTTATCTGCTCTTGAATCTTCATCTCTTCATCTTATACGAAAAAGCGCTGATTTAAAAACGTTTCTGCATATTTTCTGTAGATTTTTATGCAAATAAAGTTGAAGTACATAGAAACACCCACTAATTTGATTCATTACGGCTTATTTTTAATAAACGTTCTACCCTCAATCGTAAAATACCCTGCACCACTGCCATGCTATCCATGAACATTGTGACTCATTAGTCATTTCTTTTCTAAAATATAAGAAAGTATANNTCTCGCATAAACGCATACCGTCTTCAAGGGACGCCGAAGGCGCTTTTTCTTGTTTATAGTCTTAATTGTGCCGAAAGAGGGTATATTCTAAGTAGGCATCACCCTATTAAAAAGCTAGGGAGTGAATTCTTTGAGACGTTATAATCCTTATAAATGGCGGAACCTTCTGTTCTTCTTAGGTGTGATTATCGTGAATGTACTCTCGGTAACCTTGCCATTAGGAGGGCACAGCACTAAAGAAATCTCTGATAAATATCAGACCTACTTAACACCAGCCGGTTTCGCGTTTTCCATCTGGTCCTTGATTTATTTACTGTTAGCCGGTTTCGTTATTTATCAATTCCGCTCCTATACAGCCTCTAGAGATTCTGTGCGGGCAATTCAGTTCTGGTTTGTCCTGAGCTGTATCTTTAATATGAGTTGGCTCTTCCTCTGGCATTATTTATACATCGAGCTCTCTCTGATTGCCATGGTGCTAATGTTAATTTCCATAATTGTTATCTATCGAAGAACCCGCCAGATCTCAAATCCTACTTCAGGCGAGAAGTGGCTGATAAAGCTACCCTTTAGTATATACCTTGGCTGGATTTCTGTGGCTACTATCGTGAACGTTAGCGTTGTTCTGGAGAAGAATCATTGGGAAGGTTTGGGCCTTAGCGGTAGCACTTGGGCCGTTATCATGCTCTGCGTGGGGACTCTGTTTGCGGTGGTTGTCAGCTATCCTTACCGAGATAGCATTTATCCGCTGGTATTCGTATGGGCTTTCATCGCGGNNAATTGCCTTGGAACACAAAGAGACCAGTAATGTCTATTTAACGGGTCTGATTACAGCAAGTCTCCTGCTGCTCTACAGCATCTGGTTACTGCTCAAACCGCGCCGTAGTAGGTACAACAGATACAGAAGTTACTGATCCTAATATATAAAACGGCAGACCAGGGTTATCCACCTTAGCCTGCCATTTTGTAAAATAATAAAAGTGCAAAAGGATAACTCCTTATTTCTTACGAGCTACCGCTTCAATCTCTACAAGTCCATCTTTAGGCAGACGCGCAACCTCAATGGCACTGCGGGCAGGATAAGGTTCTTTAAAGAAGGTGCTATAAACCTCATTAACAGCCGCGAAATCATTCATATCCTTTAAGAATACGGTTGTCTTTACTACATGGTCTAGCGTTGCACCAGCTTCTTCAAGAATGGCTTGTACATTGCTAAGCGCTTGACGTGCTTGTTCTTGTACGCCCTCAGCCAAATTTCCCGTTTCCGGATTCAGGCCAAGTTGTCCTGAAGTGTATACCCAACTACCCGTGGTTATAGCCTGACTATAAGGACCAATTGCTCCGGGTGCTTTGGTTGTAGCTACTTGTTTTTTACTCATTTTACTACCCCTCTCCATTATGCGCTGATCATTTATTGTCCATTGTAAATCCTGTTCTCATCTTAATGCAAATTTATCAGAGACCCAGACAACTTAGCGTTTCCCAATCACATGTATTACTTCATTCGTATAAATATGTAATCCATGGGTATCAGCAGACGCAATGTTAACCATAGCTCTCGCTACTGTTGTGCCAGGTATGGCACGATATTTAGCTGCCTTTCCAACCATTACGAAGTCCAGCACTTTCATCAATCTAGCTGCGACCCTCTCCCCTAATCTGAATTCTTCACGTTGACCCAGTAGCAAGGAAGGTCGAAATAAATGCAAACCTTGAAATCCAATAGCGATTAAACCATCTTCCGCTCTTCCCTTAGTCCGACTGTAGAAATTACGCGACTTCGCACTTGCCCCCATCGAAGAGACAGCCAAAAACTGTTTAACCCCCTTATCTCTTGCTATGGCTGCAGCATCAAGCGGATAGTGTAGATCGACGCGCTCAAACTTCTCTTGTGAACCCGCCTTCTTAATCGTAGTCCCTAAACAACAGAAGATGGAATGTACCCCTTCGAACGATTCTGTATATCTCGTTAGGTTCTCCCAATCTACAACGATTTGCTTAAGCTTAGGATGCTCTATGGCAAGTGGTGTCCGTACGAGCACCCTCACCTCTCCCCAGCCATCACGTTTCAACAAATCCTCCGTAACCGCTTTACCCACCAATCCGGTGGCTCCTAATACCATCGCTATCCTTAACATGGAATAACCCCCTTCACTTCTATTCGTCCCTTAGAATACGCCGGCCTAATAGAAACGCAAGAGCAATCATCAGCGTCCCTACCACTAGCTGCATACCGTATACCTGTGTCCATTGTGGCCAGTGTGCAATTTTTTCATATATCTGACCCCCAATAAGTGGGCCAAAAAACGATGATAAACCCGTAAGCGCCGCATATGTGGCCATATACATGGGCCGTTCTTTTTTCGGCGTATCTCCAATAATAAAATTAAAAGCCAACTGGTTGAAACCGCCTACACCTACACCAAAAACAATATGGGCCGCAAATAACACCAGCAGCATCGGCATCACAGACAAGAGTCCCCACATCAACGAAGACAAGGCAATAATCGGCAAAGTAAAGAACAATAGGCGCTTGTTACTGTATTTCGCATTTAAATTGCCCCAAACGTAGAAGCTAGCCATCATAAACACGGTCTGGGACACATTAAGTAGTGACAAGGTTTCATAATTAATATGAAGTAACTGCAACATGACATAAGAGTACAGCGGAACGGTTAAGTTCTGCAGCAACAGCCAGGCAGCTAGAAACAAGGTTGACTTCATAAACAAAGTATCTTTAAGCGGTTTCTTAAACATGGGCAAAAATTTATGTTCATCCGATTTCTCGAAAGGTACGTCCGGATAAAAAAAGAACACAACGACATTTGATATCGAGAAAATCCACACAACAATATATAGAATCAGAAAACCATGACCTCCGGGATAACGGTCCAGAATAATANNAAACTTCCGAGTGCATTCAGGAGAGTGTTGCGAATCCCAAAATAACGTCCACGTACACGTGCTGGAACTAGATCGCTAATCACAGAACTCCACAGCACACCACCAGCGGTATTGGCAATAAAAGCAGTAGTGTATACGGCAATAAATACGATGACCCAATATTCTTTAGGAAAAATAAACGGGATCAGTCCCGTGGAACCCCAAAGTATCCTATGCAGACCAATAAAAGTAACCATGGCCCATTTGCGACTTGGCAACTTCTGAATTAAAAAAGCTACCCATATCTGCGCCACATTAACCAAGGTAGTAAGCGCTAGCACAAATCCAATTTGACTAGAGGAGGCTCCTAAATATAGTAGGAATCCTGTTAGAAACTGGCCTTGCAGCAGTACCTGAAAAATGGTTGATGGTACACCTTCCCACGTAGCTATACGCAGATTTCTGCGATGTACTGAGGGTTTACGAATACGTTTTGAACCGGTAACCTTATGCTTATTTCCCATGTTGTCCATAGAGGCGGTAACACTCCTTTGATGCGGTATTGGCTTCATTCTACTCCGCATCAATCTACTGTCAATACGCCAAATCACCAAATAATATTGGAGCTTTACTCACTATCGGCTTCAAGGGGCAGATAAAGCGAGAATAGACTTCCCTTCCCTTCTCTTCCTTGCTTTCCATAGAAATAAACCCGCCGAGCAATTTGGCCAAATCATTACTAATAG
>DJUJ01000006.1:20620-46856 GCA_002438345.1 Paenibacillus sp. UBA6285 | reverse complement strand
GCATTAGAAAGCAAATTACGCAGAATCTGCTGGACTCAATGCGGATCGGAATGGATCATTAGTGGGACATTCTCATCCATAGAGATATTAAATTCCAGCCCTTTTTGTTTGGCCGTCACAGCGAACTGCATAGCAAGTAGTTCTGGGATCTCGCTAACATTTAATTCTTCATTTATAATATCCAATCGGCCAGCCTCGACCTTAGATAAATCCAGAATATCGCTGATGATCATCAACAATTCTTCACCCGAACGATGGATAATGGCTGCGTACTCCCTTATTGCTCCTTCATCCCTTAGGAGACCCAGTTGAAAATCACGGATAATTAATGAGAACAGAATGCTTAGAATTAACCCCGCAGGGAAAGTAATCGGCATAATCTCTCTTATGTACTCTTCCACAGGGATAACGCCTAACACAATAATGTTCATTGCATTCACTACATTTACGATTAGAATAACGATCAAACCTTGATACACAATACAGAGGGTTGAACGTCTGACCCAACCTCCGTTCGTCTAATTGTTGCTGAAGAAGAGCGCAAATCAGATACGATTTGCGCTCTTCTTCAGCACTCTATATTTGGGTATTTAGAGGATTTACTAATTTGAATTAATCGCGGTAGGAACGTCCCCAGCTTTGATACTCTTTTTCCGCATCGTCTTTCGAATGGCCGTAACGCTCTTGCAATTTACCAATCAATTTATCTTTTTCACCATCAATAACATCCAGATCATCATCTGTAAGTTTTCCCCATTGCTTCTTGGCCTCGCCTTTAATCTGTTTCCATTTTCCTTTAAACACATTGTTATCCATTAAAAGCTCATCTCCTTAGCTCAATTAAGTAGGGTAGAATTCTATCCTGTGTTACCGTTACATTACCCTATCCTATTCGCCATGAATCGTACCTTTCTAAGGTTTGTCACATTATGTCAAATAATAGTCTTCAAAGAGGTATTCAAATCTTTTAAAATTTGATATAATCCACATATAAATTAAATATTTAATTTTTTAAGTGATTTTTTTCACATGAGTTATTTGCTCTATGTGCTAGAATGCCCTCGGAGATAAAACAACATCGTTAAATTTTTTTCTATTGCGTGCCGATATATGTCATGATACTGTTAGAGTTTGGCACTTCACCCCAATATAAAAGTGACAAATATCATTTATAAAGTGATTTTTATCACTTCACAATACTATTAAAATGTTTTACATTTTAATATATATATTTTAAACTATATTTTTGGAGGTCATTGCAAATGAAAAAAACAACAGTAATCTTGTCGACTGCCCTTATCCTTGGTAGTTTGCTCGCAGGTTGTGGTAACAACGCAGACAACACCCCGGCAGCTACTAATGCTCCCAAAGAAAACAGTGCAGCAACTAATTCCAGCAACACTGGAACTGAAGCAGCGAAGTACAAAGACGGATCTTACTACGCTACTGCTGATGTCGATGCTAAAACTGGCTGGCAACATTTCGCACGCCTAACTGTAGAAGGCGGCAAGATCACTAAAGCTGACTGGGATGGTTTTAACGTAAACACTGCTGGTGACCTGAAGAAAAAACTTTCCGAAGATGGTAAATATGGCATGAAAGCTGGCGGTGCTTCTTCTGAATGGCACGAGCAAGCAGCAAAGGCTGAAGCATTCCTGATTGAAAAACAAGATCCAGCAGCTATAACTTTAGACGCTGAGGGGAAAACTGATGCTATCTCCGGTGTATCTGTACACGTTTCTGACTTTGTGAAAGCTGCTCAAGCTGCTTTGGCCGCTGGACCTGTTGAAGCTGGCCAATACAAAGACGGAGGCTACCATGCTGAAGGCGAAATGGATAAAGACTCCGGTTGGAAATCCACTGTTGACCTGACTGTTGCTAACGGCAATATCGTGGCTGTTAAATTCAGCGGTGTAAATGCTGCTGGCGACGACAAGAAACAATTCTCCGTCGATGGTAAATACGGTATGAAAGCTGGCGGCGCTCAAGCTGAATGGCATGAAGAGATCGCTAAAGTTGAGCAATACTACCTTGAAAAAGGCGCTGCTCCAGAACTTACAGCTGAAGGTAAAACTGATGCAATTTCCGGCGTGAGTATTCATGTTGGTGAATATTTTACACTTGCTGAAAAAGCACTCGAAGGCGCGAAATAATTTCGCATAACCTTCTGCAGTTAATCAGACGAATGAGGTGAATTTCTTTTGAAAAAAATAGTCATTTTGGGCGGCGGCTACGGCGGCGTACTCACGGCTAAGAAACTGGCAAAGAAATTTAAGAAAAACAAAGATGTTGAAATTACTCTGATCGACCGGAATCCATATCACACTCTATTGACTGAGCTGCATGAGGTTGCCGCGAACCGTGCTCCAGAGGATTCAATCAAGATCGATCTAAAGAAAATCTTTGCTGGTCTTAAAGTGAATGTTGTTCTTGACGAAATCAGCAATATTGATTTCAAGGGTAAGAAACTCAAATCCGACAAAACTACCTATGCGTACGATTACCTTGTAATCGGTACAGGTAGCAAACCAACTTTCTTCGGCATTCCAGGCGCAGAAGAGAATACCTTCTCCTTCTGGTCTTACGATGATGCGGTAGCATTGAAACGTCAAATCCGCGATATGTATACCAAAGCGGCTATGGAGAAAAATCCAACTGTACGCCGTGCAATGCTAACTTTCGTTATCATCGGTGCCGGCTTTACTGGTGTCGAGCTTGTTGGGGAAATGGCTGAGCAACGCGAGGAATTATGCAAGGAGTTCTATATCGACCCATCCGAAGTAAGATTGATTGTGGCTGATATGGCTCCGAAGATTCTGCCTATCCTTCCAGATAAGCTGATTCAAAAAGCTGAAGCTCACCTTCGCAAGCTGAACGTGGAAATTGTTACAGGCGCCAAGATCACTGAAGTAGGCGACGATAGTGTTGCACTTGGTGAGAAAAACGTTGTCGCTTCACAAACCATTGTTTGGACTGCAGGTGTTGAAGGTTCTGAAATCGTGGGTGGACTTGAAGTACAACAACAAGGACGCAAACGGATTGTTACGAATGAGAACCTTGAAAGTGTAGATCATAAGAACGTATATGTGGTCGGAGACAACATTTTCTTCATTCCTGAAGGTGAAACTCGTCCTGTACCACAAATGGTTGAGAATGCTGAACAAGCAGCTCCGATTGTTGCTGGCAACATTGCTGCTGACATTCAAAACACTGCTAAAAAAGCTTACAAACCAGGTTTCCACGGTACCATGGTATCCATCGGTAGCCGCTACGGTGTAGCAAACGTTGGTTTGCCAGGCAAGTTCTTTATGCTTACTGGTTTTATGGCAATGCTATCCAAACACTTTATCAATATGTTCTACCTGTCTCAGGTTGTGGGCTTCAATAAAGTATGGACTTACATGATGCATGAGTTCTTCCATGTTGAGAACCGTAAGAGTTTCTTGGGCGGATACTTCTCCAAGCGTTCACCTAACTTCTGGCTCGTTCCGCTTCGCATGCTGCTTGGTGGAATGTGGTTATATGAAGGTATAGATAAGCTTCGGAAAATTTGGGTAGATCCAAACAAGATATTCCTAATTCCAGCCGCTCCTTTTGCAACGGATGCTTCATCAGCAGCCAGCGTAGCGGTGGATGCAGTTAAAACAACAGTAGATGCACAATCTGCAGCTTCAGCAGTATCCACTGCAAAAGAAGCGGTTCAAGCATTGCCAGTTCCTGGCTTCGTGTATGATATTACTAACTGGTTCATGGATTTGATGTTCTACAACAACGACGNNGCGTATTATGCTCATCGTTGGTCTGTTCACAGCTATTGCTTCTATAGCGACGATAGCCATGTCCGTCATGATCTGGTCGACCAAAATGGCTTCTACAGAAATGTTATGGTATGTTGGTGCGGGTATCGCCTGCATCGGTGGATCGGGCAGCACGTTTGGCCTAGATTACTATGTACTTCCTTGGCTTAAGAAACAGTGGAAGAGAGTTCCGCTAGTCAGACGATGGTATCTATACACCGACTGATTATAAAGCCCTGAATTGTGTAATTTATTTTAAAAACAAATATGTAGATTACATGTCAATAAAGTTAAATATGGATGTACTTCAGAGTAATGTGTCCCTAGGACACATTACTCTCCTTATTTACAAGAAGAAATTAACCTTCCTATATAAGGAAATGGTGTATTTCTTCTTTCAATGAATGGTTTTGTAGGGATGATCAGGGGTATGGTTTCTTCCGGCAAAACCGACAAGAAGGAGAGAATCTTGTGAACAAACAACTCATAGAAGATACCCTCCGGTTGTTGCATACTGAAATGTCACCTATTGCCGGGATTGAGCTCGAGCCCTCTCCGGCGGCATGTGAACTGCTACTCTCGGTACTGGAACGCCATGATCTGGAATACAACCGCAAAGTCAATTTGCTGGGTATTTACACTATTCTCACTTTGGCAGCAGAGCGCCATATGGAATGTATCCCACATCATCCCGACCTTACCCGCAACATTTTGGATGGAGATTATTTGTATAGCTTTTACCTGCAGTTTGCGGTGAAATGCCGTGAGCTCGACCTAGTTGCTTACCTAGCTCCTTCGATCAAAAAAATGCAGATTAGACGGTCAAATGGAGACTTCGCGGAACAAGATCCAGCGGCTGGAATCGAACAGTTCTTGATTCAAGAGTGCAGACAGCGCAGTCGCACTAGTAAAGCCATTTGACAGGTGGGATTTCATAAAATGAAGCTTCATGAAGCCTTAAATATAGACATAAATGAAATCAATCGCGAAATCGTAAACCTTGTAGCACGTGATAAAGATGTTCCTAAGAAATCTCAGCTCGCGCAGAGTGTTCTTGAGCTTATTAATTCAGGTGGTAAACGTCTTCGCCCTCTTATGGTCATTGTTGGCAGCCGTTTTGGCCTAAAGGATACAGGTCGTAGAGCGCTTCAACTAGCTGCTGCTGCTGAATTTATTCATGTTGCCTCATTAATTCATGATGATATCATTGACGGTTCTGAGTTACGGCGGGGTGGTCCTGCCTTACATATGAAGACGGGTACATTGCCGGCTGTGCATATCGGCAATTATATGTCCGCACGGGTTATTGAACTGCTAAGTAAATACACAGGTGACAAAAATAAGTACGTCCATGACTTATCCTCAGTAGCTACCGCACAGCTATGTCTGGGTGAATATCAGCAAATGGAACATGCTTTTGATTATGACATTACAATGGAGCAGTACCTGGAGAAATCCTTAAACAAAACTGCCCTACTTATGGCTACCTGCTTACGTGTTGGTGCATTATCCACTGAAAGCACCGAAGAGGTTGCCAATCTCATATATACCTTCGGAGAAGCCTTGGGGATGTCTTTTCAAATACAGGATGATCTACTTGATTTCACACAGTCCGCAGCTGTCCTCGGCAAGCCAGCCGGTAGCGACCTGCGCCATGGTCAGGTTACCTTACCTGTGCTTTTTACATTACAGGATCCAGAGCTATCGCCTGTGATCCGTACAATCGGCCCCGACTCTTCTGATGCAGAGGTGGCACATGTGCTCGCACTTATTAACAAAAGCGATGCCCTGTCCCGCTCTGAAGAGGTCAGCCAGAGCTATCTAGATCAAGCTGCAGCTATTGTTCAGCAGCTCTCCTCCTACCCGGCGCATGCCGATCTGGACACGTTGCTGCAATATTTTGCGGGCCGTGATCGCTAAGTACTTGCTGTCACAACAATCAAAAACGGATACCACCCATTTACTTGGGAAGGTATCCGTTTTTTTGTGTGGTATAGCTAAAACAAGTCGAACGTAGCGTAGCGTCCGTGAGCGTGTTTAGCTCTTGGAGATTAGTCTCTCTGGGTCTAGGTTGTACTACATTAGGGAAAACCTCCCTATAATTAGCTAATAATCGCTTGATATCCACGATTATAGGGAATTACTCCCTATAAAAACCTGAATTAGTATGGTTTATAGACTAAACAGCCAAATTATAGGGAGACATTCCCTATAACAAAATTTGAAGACAACAAAGCTCAAAATTATAGGGAGGTTTTCCCTATACTTCTGCCTTTGATAAGTTCAGCCCTCTTGCATTGCTTTAGCCACCTCCACAACCCGAAACACAAAAAAGGAAAGCCCACAAAGCCGGCTTTCCGATCCATTACCTACCCCCTTTTGGGTAGGCTATTGTCTTTTGTTGTTAGCTTGAGGGTTAGGACGGAACGGAGTGGAATTTTGGAACTGTAGAAACGTAGTGTTCGCCCGAAAGCTTTCCGTAGGAAAGCTCGCTTCAAAAGCATACGCTATTCTCGGATTTCTACCGCAGACAGCGGTTCAAATCAAAGAAATCCGAGAATAACAGCGACCCTACAGTCCAACATTCCACGCAGTGCAGCTTCCTAACCACCGCCTTATTGCTCCCTAGCTAACATAAAAAAAATCAATCAGCGTGCACAATAATATCACTATGCTGATCACCTGATTCAGATTATAAGAAGCCACCTTCATCATCTTACGATTCGAAGGTTTTATAATCTTATGCTCAGTCATCAGGAGCACCGTCGCAATCCCAATCCCAACCAAATACATCCAGCCGAGATCACGCCATAGATATAAGAACAATAGCAACATAATCATGATGAAATGTAGACCTTTTGCAATACGCAGAGCGTTCTCCAGTCCGAAGAAGCTAGGAATAGACCAGAGCCCATGCCGCCGGTCAAATTCGATATCCTGGGTGCCGTAAATAATATCAAAGCCGGCAATCCATAGCATAACAACTGTTCCGATAACAAACGGTGTAAACGCGATGTTTCCGGTTACGGCAAACCATGCGCCAATGGGTGCAGAAGCAATAACAAAACCTAAATATAAATGGCTGAGAAAGGTAAACCGCTTCGTGTAAGAATAGGTTGATATCAATACGATAGCCACCGGCGATAAGAGCAAGCAGAGCAAATTAAGCATGCCTGAAGCCACAATGAAAATGGCATAATTGACCACAACAAAGACCACAACTTCTTTTTCCTCCAGTAAGCGTTGAGGCAGATGTCGATGCGCCGTACGAGGATTCTGTTCATCGAACGTACGGTCCGCCAGCCGGTTGAAAGCATTGGCGCCATTACGGGCGCCTATCAATGCAATCAATCCCCAGATCATCACATGTCCCGATGGCCAGCCCCCTGCAGCCCATACCATCGATATAATGGCAAATGGCAGCGAAAAAAGCGTATGAGAGAACATTACCAATTCGCTGAACATTTTAAGTTTTATACCTGCAGTTTTACATATGTTTAGAATAGCCATTCGTGCATTCCTCTTTCTTCACTACTTGTGTTTAATTCCATTAATGATTATGTTCTGCAAGGACTTCGTTCAAGACGTTAAGCATCCCGTCGATATCCTCTTCCGTAATAATCATCGGTGGCTGGAAGGCCAGTACATTGCGGCCTATGCCATTTTTGCCGATCAGATAACCTTGGTCCTTCATCGCCTCCAGCACTTGATCTGTAAGCGCCGCAGCGCCGTCAGCGTCTGCACCGGCAAGCTCCGCTCCCAGCATAAGTCCAGTTCCCCGTACATCAACAATTAGCGAAGGATAACGGGCTTGAAGAGCCTTCAGACCTGCTTTCAATCGTTCTCCGAGCTGTACCGAGCGTTCAGGAAGCCTTTCATCTCGAATATAATCAAGCACAGCCAGCGCCGTTGCAGCAGATACCGGATTTCCCCCAAAAGTGGAGGCTGACGGGCGATTCAGCGCAAGGGCAATCTCATCCGTTGTAGCAAAAGCTGCAACTGGAATTCCGTTACCGAGTGCTTTGGCCATACTAATAATATCAGGAACGACGTCAAAATGCTCCATAGCAAACATTTTTCCAGTACGTCCAAATCCAGTCTGAATTTCATCAGCAATCAGGAGTACACCGTATCTCTCCAACAATGTTTTTACATCACGGAAGTAGGTTGGCGTTGGCATAATCATTCCACCGTTGCCTTGGATTGGCTCCACGATCATAGCAGCGATCGAATTCCCCTTCTCTTCGAGCACCCGCTCCAGCGACTCCAGGGATAACGAGGCAGCTTCCTCTAGAGATAATTCCGGATGATAAGGGCGAGNNGCGAGGAATAAACTCGACGTCATGATCCAAGTATTTATCGGTACGCCACATAGGCAGGCCTGTCACACTCATCGTTAGATTGGTACGGCCGTGTAGGCCGCTCTCCAGCGCAATGAACCCTTTACGTCCCGTATACATCCGGGCGAGCAGCAGTGCTCCCTCATTAGCTTCAGAGCCACTGTTAACGAAGAAGGTCCGGCGTAACCCGCCCGGCATAACTTCTTCCAAACGTTCAGCCAAATCTACACTCGGTTGAGTTAGATAGATAGTTGTTGTATGCTGCAGCTGCTGCAGTTGTTCAATCGTACGTACCGTTATGGCTGGATTACAGTGACCACAAGCGACTACGGATACACCCGCGAAGAAATCCGTATAGGACTTACCCTTCTCATCATAAACAAACTGCATTGAACCACGAACAAGCTGAGGCGCATCACGATAAAAATGCTGTGTACAAGGATAGAAATATTGCTTACGTTTGGACGCTACCGCTTCTCTTCCGATGAAGTCTTGTTGTTCCATGAAGGGTTCTCTCTCCTTTTTGTGAAAATAGTAACTTATTCATAGAGTCCTGTGCACCACCCTATCACTCAGGTGATATCTAGTCCCCAAAATACATTTAGTTAAATTGCAGCGAGCCCAAAGTATAACCCGCATAAATCGGCTTAAGGCCGCCCAGCATGTCATCCTTCATATCAGATCCATTGATTGCCTGTTGATAAGAAATTATAATTTCACGCAGCTGTTCGACGCTGTATGTTGCTCCTTCAATACGGAAGCTTGATATCCCTAGCCCACTCATCTCACCCAATAAAGGTAAATAGCAGAGTTCTTTTGCGAATAAAAGATGACAACGGCCATGTTGATCACGATATACCGGATTCTCACCTTTGTCTGTTTTTAGAACCAATACATTATTGTGCACATATTGATTATCTTCTTCAGCTATAGGCTCCATTACCTCAGTATTCTCATAAAGATCATGTTCCATATACATAAGTGCAGGTGTACCATGAACAATAACTTCCAAAGGCACTTCACAGCTAGATGCAAAGGTAGCAAAATGCTCCATCGTCATTTCCGGCGACACCGAAAGCTGAGTCAAACCTAAATTAGCATATAATTGTGCTGAAAGATGATTGTATACATTTAAATTACTGTCTCCAATTAACGGATATCCTGTTGCGTTGTAACGTCGAATGGCTCCCAAATTTGTAACGATAAGACCGTCTATCGGCAAGCGTTCTCCGTTAAGCAATTGATCATATTGATCAAAATGCAGCTCGGTCATCATACGTGGCAAGCCCAAGTAGATTTTGCTATCGCCCTTCAGTTCACCAAGTTCCTTGATGTCCCGTTTCGTAAAAGGTTGATCTGGTTCAAATACATCCCCTGGCAAATACAGGCTATCCACACCAAGCTCTAAGACCATCCGTGCCTGTTCCATATTATTTACACGTACAGCCAGCTTCGCCTTGTTTGTCTTCGGCTGCTGTTCTAGAGCCAATCGTTCCCGTAGCTCCTCTACACGTTTCTCAGACAGCTCACGTTCTGCGGTTGGCGTACTGAATACTTTTCCAGTGCTATAGAATTTGCCTGTACCTTCATAACGACGGTTAATGTTAGTTAGTCCAGGTCTTCCAAAAGCATAAGCTGTCGAGAAATCACGTTTACGGTTGTTGTAGAGCACTTTAGAATCCACCGTACGATCAAAGCCTAACGGATCAGCGATATAGCGGTCAATAGCTTCGCCGTAGCTATTCGCCAGCATCACCATAAATTCTTTATCCCGCATACGACCCTCTATTTTGAAGGAGGTAATGCCTGATTCAATCAATTCCGGAAGATGCTCATACATGAACATATCTTTTACAGCTAGTGGGTATTCAGCCGGATATACATACCCGTCTTTTTTAACCCGATAATCCCAGCGACAAGGCTTCATACATTTCCCACGGTTACTACTCATACCGAATACATGGGAGCTGAAGTAACAATTCGCACCGTGAACCGAACACATATCTCCGTGAATAAAATACTCCAGTTCCATACCGCTTCGCTGACCAAGCAGCTTAGCTGTCTGCAGATCCATTTCCCGCGAGGTCACCACACGACTTACCCCTAGATCGCGCAGCGCATAGATCATCTCCAGGTTGTGAACATTCATCATCACAGAAGAGTGAATAGGAAGACTAAGCTTCATCTCGCGAATAAGCTCCAGCACGGCCATATCCTGAACAATCAAGGCGTCAGGGCGAGCACCGTCAAGGAAACGCAGATATTCTCTAGCCTCTTCCACATCTTCTTCACTAAACAGGTTATTCACCGTGATATACACCTTTTTGTCTAGACGGTGAGCGATATCTAGCGCCTCTACGATTTCCTCATGAGAAAGGTTATATCCTTTACGCATCATTCTCATATTCAATACAGGTCCACCAAAATAAACTGCATCACACCGTGACTGGATCACTTCCTTGAAAATCTCAAACGTTCCTGCGGGTGCTAATAATTCAACTTCTCTACCGTTAAAATAACGTGCCATTCATGTTCCCTCCCAAGTTGATACTCTTCATACAAGTTGTACTTTACACCAAAGCTACTGCAATCCCCATAACAACAAACATACTAATAAAAACAGTATCGAATATGCCCCACCTTAAGCGGTGATACCGACTGCGCGGAGCATCCATACGAAAGCCTCGGGCTTCCATGGAATACACCAGATCCTGTGCACGCCTAAACGCACTCGCGATAATTGGAACCAGCAGAGAGACTAACATTCGTCCCTTTTCCTTCAAAGGAAGCTCTTTCAGATCAGCACCCCGTGAGGCCTGCGCTTTCATGATAATCTGCGATTCATCTAGAATCGTAGGAATGAAACGAAGTGAAATGCTGATCATCAGCGTGATACGGTCGGGCTTCAAGCCTAGCTTTTTGAAGGGAGCCAAAATCCCCTCCAGCCCTTGATTCAGCTTACCCGGCGTTGTGGTGAAGGTCAGCAGCGCAGTAAAAGTAATCAGAAAAAACATGCGGATGACCGAAAATGCGCCTAACCTTAGCCCTCCCTCATAAATAGACCATGAGCCAAGGGTCAGCACGGCCTCCCCCGTCTTCACAGACAGCAGCTGCACGATAAAAATAAATAACATTAAATAACGTAAAGGCTTAGCTGCTTTCAGGAAATATTTTAGCGGAATCCGTGTGGAGGCCATAACAGCTATTGAAAAAATAGCCAACAGCGCCATAGCCATCCACGAACGAGAGAGCAGGATAACAGCTACGTATAATAGCATCCCGGTAATTTTGGCACGAGCATCCAGCTTATGCACCCATGAACCCGTCTCAATACTGCGCCCGATTATTAGCTTCTCATTCATGGCCGTCCCTCTTTCCCTCGTACTCGCTAGAGCTTCCTGATCCCGCTGGCAGCGAAGCTATCAGCTCTGCTAGGCTCTCTGCCGTCAAGCGAGGAGCTTCATCCGCAAGACCGAAGCGATCAGCAACTGCACGCCAGTAACGAAGGGACTGTGGAACCGTCAAGCCACACTGTTCCAGAATCGAAGGGTCATCTGCCAGTGCCTTTACGCTGCCCTGAAACGCCGCGCTGCCCTCTTTAAGTACAAGCCAGCTGTCCGCATAGGGCAATAGCTCATCCATCCGATGCGTGGTGACAATGATCGTTCTGCCCTGTTCACGACATAACCGCTCCAGCAAGCTGATTAGCTCTGCACGGCTAATAGGATCAAGCGTAGCCGTGGGCTCATCCAGAACGATGACTTCAGGGTCCATAGCTAGCACGGATGCGATAGCCGCCTTACGCATTTGTCCACCGCTCAATTTAAAAGGATTCCGCTCTAGCAGCGCCAGATCCAGGCCCATATCCAACATGGCCTGCCTTGCACGCGCCTTTGCCTCTTCGGGGCTCATGCCGAAGTTAAGGGGGCCGAAGATGAGATCCTTCTCGACCGTATCTTCAAACATTTGCTGCTCCGGAAATTGAAATACCAATCCGACTCGGCGACGTAGCGGCATTAGTTTAGGTGACTTTTCACCCGCCTGGATGGTTACATCGAGCACTTTTACCGTACCCTCCGTTGGTTTCAGTATCCCGTTAAACAACTGCAGCAGCGTCGATTTACCTGAGCCTGTCGCCCCGGCAATACCAACCATAGAGCCCAGTGGAACACTGAGGTTAATGTCGCGGAGCGCCGTCAGCTTCCATAGGCTTCGATCAGCGTAGGAGTAGCTTACTTGCTGTAATTCTATGGCCATAACGTGTCTATAAGCTCCTTTTCACTGACGGGAACATCCACATGAATGCCCTGATTCTGCAGCTCGCGTGTAAGGCGCCAAGGATATGGCTCACGCAAATGGCACTTTTGCAGAAGCTCCTCATTCCGGAATAGCTCCGCCGGTGTAACATCTGCAGCCAAACCACCTCCATGCAGCGCAAGCACCCGATCCGATGCCAAAATCTCATCTGCATCATGCGTAATCATAAGGATCGTATACTTTCCTTCCGCTCGCATATCCTGCAAAATGCCAAGAAGGTCATTTCTGCTTCCCTCATCTAACATAGAAGAGGCCTCGTCAAAAATGACGATGCCTGGTTCCATAGCAAGAATGGAGGCAATAGCGACACGCTGCTTTTGGCCCCCCGACAGCTCACCCGGGTGTTTGGACAACAGATGATTTATTCCCAGCCTCGTCGTATAAGAGTGCAGACGTTCAGCCATCTCTGCGTACGACAAACAAAGCCCTTCCAGGCCGAATAAGATATCTTCCTCTACAGTGGCTCCAATAAACTGATTATCAGGATTTTGGAACACCATACCGATACATTGCCGAATGCTTCCGATCGTTTCTTCACTCAGTTGCATACCACTAACCACAATCTCGCCAGCACCCTTAGGCAGCAAAGCATTTAGCAGCTTAACTAGCGTAGACTTACCGCAACCGTTGGGGCCAACCAAACTAACCCATTGTCCCTGTGAGATAGATAACGTTATATTTTGAAGAATCGGATGCTCGGGATCATAACCAAACGATACCCCATCCAGAGAAATGACAGCTTGTCCATTTCCCTCTAATTCTTGACCTTCGTATGATTCATTCATGTTAGTCATCCTTCCGCTGATGTGACTAATCAGTCCAAAAACTCTTCAAACAACGATATTTTTGACAATGAAGCCACCAGATAACGGACTGCATAGCCCACGGCAATTCCTGTTACTACTCCAGTGATCAGCAGCATGGGAAGATAATAAAAAATACTAAGGGATGAGAATACCATAGAAGCTGCCAGCAGCTGACCGATATTATGTGCAATCCCACCAGCTATGCTAATTCCGATCAAGCTTATACTCTTACCTTTACCGCTAATCAGCATTAACACGAACATCACAACAAAGCTAAAAAGCGAACCGAATAAACTGAATAGCAAGCTTGAGAAAGTACCTAGCAGAAATGCAGTAAGCAATGTTTTGAGTATGACAAGTAGGAACGCGTCCCGTCCACGTAAAAAGTAAATACAAGTCAAAATCATAATGTTGGCGAGTCCAAGCTTCGCCCCAGGCACTAGACCCATCCCTGATAACGGAATCTGTGCCTCTATTAGACTTAGCACTACCGCCACTGCGGCGAAAATCGCAATAATTACCGTTCTTTTTAAAGCTGTTGCAGATTCACTACTGGACATAGGCATCTATATCATCCTCCCCCGACGCACTTGTGATTTCCACTAATACTCTATGCGGTAGGCAGACAATCGTCTGTTTGGGCAGGGTAATAAAACCAAAACCTAGACATACTTGATCCGGGCAGTCGGCATCATACATTTCAATCCCGTAATCATGCACCTTCAAAATGTTGTAACCACGTTCGGTACGGACCTCAATGGNNTAAGCTTTACCGTTTTAAATAACTCGCCGTCCACCGTTACATTGGCTACGAGATTTTTACTGGCCCCACCTTTATCATCATTGTCCGAAAACCATCTCGGTGCGAGAAAAGCGAGCGCAGCAATCAACACGATGGAAATCAACCACACATCTGCGCGTTTCATAAAAATCTCCCTTATTTTTTAATTAAAAACCAGACTTATTAATTGTAACGGTCTACCCTCAATCCTTCAATCAATGTTGGAGTTTAATGTAAGTTTTAGAGACCAGTTCACAAAATAGGCACGCAAAATAACCCCCACAGTCCAATTCCCACTGGCTTTCTAGCTTTTCCGAATTAATCCACAAATAATCCGGCATAAGTCATATTCGAATCAAACGCTCCCTCTTGCTACGCTTGTTCCCCTCCCAAATCAAACAACCCTTATCTTGGAATTCATTATTATATTTGCCTTTTAAACAATACTGTGTTATATTTATATCGTATTTGTTTTTCGATATATTGAATATCCCCATCAAGAAGATGTCAGGCCGACTATTTTACACTTCGGCATTTTGGACACAGAGGCTTCATGTTTTCTTGCAGAAACTTTCCTTTTTATGAGATTAAATTCGAAATATAGCATTCCGATTCACACTGGCGCGGTCAATGGAGCCGCAAGGGCAAAAGAGAGGTAGGGCTTTTGTCGTATTGGAAGGATTATTCTCGCCACACGGCTGCTGGAAATAACAAGGAATTAAGACACCCGTTACTCACGAACGGCGGGGGATGAATATAACGAAAAAGCATGGCTGTACGAACCTTACTTAAGGACACATGCCATGTGTGGAAAAATATAGGCGCCCGATAACCGCTACCTAGCGGATATCGGGCGCTGTCTACGTTCAGGGCAAATTAATTTACATATTGATTCACAAAAGCTGATACTACGTTTATATAACCCGTCTTATCCGTATCATAGGCTAACCCATGTCCCGCTTGCGGCACTACGACCTTCTCTTTTGGACTCTGGCATGCCTCATACAATTCATTCATCATAGCAAAAGGTACAAAGTTATCCGCATCCCCATGAATAAAAAGAATCGGCACCTTCGCTTTCCGCACCTGTTTCAAGGCAGACGCCTCACTAAAACCATACCCTGCCTTCAAACGAGTAATTAGACTCGCAATTTGGATAAAAGGGAAACTTGGCAATCGATACATACGCCGTAGTTGGTGGGCTAATTGTGCTTTTACTGAGGTGTAAGCGCAGTCCGCGACAATAGCTTTGACCTGCGGTGGTAGATTTTCTCCTGAGGTCATTAGCACTGTAGCTCCACCCATAGAGACCCCATGGAGCACAATTTGAGGATTGGGCCCAGTCTCTTTGATAATGTACCGGATCCACTGCAAATAATCCTTACGTTCATGCCAACCAAAACCAATATAATTCCCAGTGCTTTCTCCATGCCCCCTGGCATCGGGAATCAGGATATTAAAGCCCAGTCTCTCGTAATAGATTTTGGCGTAAGCCCCCATATCCTTCCCTTTTCCAGAATAACCGTGGGCTAGAATCGCTGTACGTCCTTCAGCACGATCCGAAAGGAGCAAGTATCCTCTAAGTTGTAGTCCATCCTCAGATGTAATCTCAACATTCTCAAAGCTCTGACTGGAGATCCAGTCCTTCCCCTCACTCCAAGAAGCCCCAGCAACCGGGGGATCAACCTTCAAATCACGATTATTACTCAGGAATTCCTTCGCGGCTCTGTTAATAGCAATTCCATAAAAGAAAAAGNNGCCCGCATAGATCAGAGCTCCTATGATGATGACAGCGCTAATGAAGAACCATATCAATTCATCTTCCCCGTCCTTTCTTCATATCCCTTGTAAATCAGTATAGCATCTACTTATAATGTGCCAAAATTTAACCATCATGTTCAGTTGTGAATTGAATCACATTAAACAAGCTGTTTAGAAATACCATTGATTGTTTTGGGGATATCGGGGTAGAATACGAATATACGTTCCCATTAGAGGTGATGATACTCATGCATAGAGCAGAAAGCAGGGACAACATGCTGGTGAAATCTTATTTATTGCTTCCGATGATTTTATCAGCTTTCGAACGGGACTCCGCCATTCTATCTGCACACTTACGAACACCAGCCCCCTATTTGGAGGTTCTCGGAACCGCAGCAGCAGTAGCGACAACAGATCTAAGAGATGTTCGTTCGGAGATGAGGAAACGGGGAATCAAGGTATATGAACAGAACAGGCTTAACACGGGGATAGAAGCCAAATTTATATGTCGTGGATACCATGAACGAATGCTGCTGTTAAACGACATCGTTGCTGCCCAAGCTGCCATCCATATGCGCAGATATCTCGGGCTGGATATTTCATCCTTTAAGAGCTATGAAGAGCAGTATCAGATTAAGTAAAGCTGCATAGAAGCTGCCCCCCCATTCAATTAGCGAACAAAAAAACAGGCCTTACCATGGGAGCTGGCAAGACCTGAGAGAGAAATATACCACAAAACACTGGGGGGTGTTTGGTGTCTTCAATATAAACCTTGAACCTGAAAATAAGATGATGCTCACATGAAAATTACATTAAAAACATCAATTCGTCTTTCAGACTAGCTCCGGATGTTCCCACAAGCTTAATCTGCCTTTAGCCGGTATAGGATAACTCAGCGGAAGAACACCTTCGAGCTTCCAAGCAAAACGCCCTTCACTATAGTCGCCAAAATCATATTCATTCCCATTTATCCACCCCCTTAGGTCCGCCTCCGGTGTAACCTCATAACACCCCGTGAGCTGACCTGACGCAATAATGGCTCCTGTCGGCAAATTGTTCGCTGTATAGCCATGCTTCGCCAATATCGATTTGAACGGCTCCTGTTCACATACCTTCTTGTCTATCCTCATCCCGGCATGAATGCCTAACTCTCCGCGGTAGGCTATTCTCCATGATCGGGTTTCGAACTGTTTTTCACCGAGAGCAATCAACGTTGCCCAAGGCTGTCGTATCGTTAAACACCGCATGATATCCATCCATCCCTTCATTCAATCCGGAATACACAGAAAAGCGCGGTCTCTGAAATCCCGGAATACCGCGCTGTATAAGCATTGTAAGAATGCTGATGAAGGGAATTGAACCCCCGGCCTACGCATTACGAGTGCGTTGCTCTACCCCTGAGCTACACCAGCATGGGCTTTTTTTGTGAAACAAAATCTATTTATACAACGCTCAGAAAATTTTGCAAGTATATACGCCTAGAGACAATCACTCTTAATTTGCAAAGGTATAGCTGTCATTCGTTTTATTCAGCATTTCCTTGAAGCCAGAAGAAGCATACAGCTTCTTGTCCTTCGTAATAAACAAGACTTCCGCATTGGGAATGTTTTCTACGAATTTCAATCCCTCTTCGATTCCTAGAAGGACCAAAGCTGTATCGATGGTATCAGCTCGGTCGACCGGTCTGTTACTATCGTTACACTGCTAATCTTATTATCGACTGGATATCCAGTTTTCGGATTAATAATATGCGGATAAAACTTACCATCTTCAATGAAATATCGTTCGTAAATACCTTCGGTCACCATAGTCTTGTCATTTACGCGGATTGAACCGATTGGATTGCCTCGTTCCTCAGTAGGGTCCTGAATACCGATGTTCCAATCTTCTCCGATGTTTCTATTCATAAATGCGACCTCATTTCTCTCTGTCATTTTCGCCCTTGATTGTAGCAGAAAAGAAGCTTCACTAAATGCGCAAAATTTCACGTTAGTAGTGATAACCTACAATAAAACACTAGAATTTTCAATTCCAATCACGTATCATGTGTACGAATGTAGAATTACATGAAACCGAAGGAGTTGATATTGTTGATCCAAAAACGGAGTATTGGTATGGCAATCCTTTTTACTTTTATCACTTGTGGCATTTACGGTATTTATTGGATGTACAAAATCTTTGAGGAATCCAGAATTATCAGTCGTGATCATGAAGGTAGTGCAGGGATAGATCTGTTATTAACGATTGTGACTTGCGGCTTGTATGGGTTCTTTGCGATTTACAAAGCAAGCTCCCGGTTGTACGAAGCGGGTGTAGCTCGTGGAAATACATATGCTAATGATGATTCTATATTGCTCACAATTCTGTATGTGTTTGCTTCCATTATTTCAATTGCTATTATCCAGTCGAAAATCAACAAGTTTTTAAATTAATTGAATATTGTTATGTTGAGAGCAATAAAGCAATTAGACCGAAAACGACTCCTCCCTATTCTCATTCTTGGTGTAGTTGGTCTCCTTAGTATGGCTGCGAATGTCCTATTTCAAAAAAGCATTTGCCTCTTCATAAATGTATTTGGCATTCCAAGTCCTGCTTGTGGGATGACTAGGGCCTATATGAGTTTACTGCAAGGAGATATTAGAACAGCATGGATCTATCATCCGTTATTCATCATGCCAATATTGATATGCGTACTCGCGTTTTATAAAAAATTAAGTCAGCCTATTATTATCCTGTTTATTATTTTGCTGTTAGCGGTGTGGGTTTTACGATTAATTTTTATGCTTCCGCATAACATCGAACCAATGGTGTATAACCCTCATGCGTTGATCCCCACCCTTCTATCTATTATGAAGGAATGGACTGGGTTGGTGTAACAAGCTCACATCGTTAAAACTACTAAGAGTCGTTTATACGGCTCTTTTTTTATGTTGTCAGCCCACCTGAATGGCGATCCGAGTGACAAATTCATCTGGATTACTTGACGACAGATAACCAAGTAGCTCAAGCTCATACGCATCTCCGCAGATACGCATTTTTTTAGCTTGAATGAATGCTTTCAACTGTTCGTAGGATGTATCCATGCTCTCGTAATTACCTTTGTGATTGATCATTGCATAAGTTCCCTTAGGCTTAATAAATAACTGATCACTTTCATGCTTGTCCTTGATCTTAATAAAATAATTCGTCTCTCTATAATCCCCTGCTTCCAAACGACTTTGATCGATGGAACAAATTGCAACCTCAAGTTCAACCCATTCTTCCTCGAGCTTATGAAGTTGTTCATAATACTTACGAATAGATTCCTTCTCGCCATCTCCTTCAGCTACGCGTACAGCAATAAAATATTCTTCCTCGCATTCTTCAATCCACGGTACTCCAATGACAGCACGCAGTCCTCGATCCGTAATTTTGATAGCTCCTTGCAGTATATTCTGCATGCGCGCAAATTTATTCTGCTCTATGGTCAGCTTCTGTTGCATTTGTATAAGGATGGATAAAAAATGTGACGAATTCTGATTTTGAATATAGTCCCTTATTTCTTTTAGTGCCATTCCTGCTTCTTTTAAAACTGAGATGATTTCATAGGTATAGTACTGTTTGATATCGTAATAACGATAGCCATTGGGATTAGTTATCCTAGGCTTCAAGATGCCGATTTCATCATAGTAAAACAACGTATGTTTGCTTACTCCGCATATTTTTGCAAATTCACTGGTAGTAAGGTATGGATCATTCTTTTGATCTGATATGATGTTCATCCCCCTATTGACTATAGGGTTACCCTATACTGTAAAGTTTGTTTTTGCAAGGATCCGATGGATTTTTGCCCAGTATTTTTTGAAGAAGGATGAGAATAATGATAAGACAAGCCACGAAGAAAGATGTATCCGAGGTAAGCGAACTCATTTATATGATTCTGGATGAAAAGGAGTCCTATTTCACTGAAAATTACATAAAAAAAGAGGTCATGGCGTTTATTCGACATGCTTATGCCCAGGAAATAAGCTTCTTTAGTTATGCCAATATCATCGTCAAGGAAATAGAGGGCCAGGTTGTGGGGATTGCGTTAATGTACGATAGCAAAATGACTGATGCATTCTGTGAGCAATGGGAAAATGATGTGGCGCTCTTCTTTGGAGAGGACCAGGATGAATTCGAAACGAGCGAAGCTCAGCCTGGAGAATTTCATTTGGACACAATTGCTGTTGTCGAAGAATTCCGGGGACAAGGGATCGCTAAAGAACTTCTTGAAAAGATGGATCAAAAGGCATACAGCCATGGCCATACCAAGCTGTCATTAAATGTTTCTGCTAAGAATATTGCAGCTAAGCGACTTTATGAGCGCCATCATTATAAGGTCGAGTGTCAATTTCTAATTTCGGGCCATACGTACTTTCATATGACGAAGCTTATAGGTAAAGCGGGCCACTAAGGAGTCAATTAACATGCAACGATTAAATAAAAATATATCTACACTATCATCTCGTCTCCAAATCGGTAGGAAATGACGTGCACCGAAAAAATATATAAAAGCCTGAAATCAGAAAAAATAAACACGCACCCGTTAGAAACTTCGTTATATCTGGCAAGGTTCCTTGAAAAGAATGTGTAAAATGATGTACTAAACCCATTGTGCTAAATATAGCAACTATATCCATGAGCACTAAAGGAATTATCTTGATAAATTCATCCTTTTTTATGTCTAGAGCTCTGATGTTCCAAGCTGAAGATATTATTTCCATGGACATAATTCCTGCTGCTGCGCCAATATAACCCAATCCAGGTATCCCTATTAAAAAATATTGGATAAGTACAGAACTACATATCCCTGCGCTGAGGCCCAAAAAAGGAACCTTTTTGATATCCTGCGACCATAATATACTTGTCGATATTTCACGAAATCCGACGATAAGAGGGATAGCTGCCATATACTTTATCGATAGATAGGCATCTTCAGTGATGAATATAAACACAGAAAGTTCCTTAGAATAAACAAACAAAAATGTTGCCGATAATAACCCCCACAACCAGCCAAACTTTAGGGAATTTCGTGAAAGGCGTTGAAATTTATCATGACTGCCTTGCTGCCAGTAAGTTGCTATTCGCATGGTCATGGTATGACTTAGTGCTCCGGTTATAAGCGTAGGAGCATAAGCAATAATAGTCGCCATACCAGTAATAATGCCGAACATAGAGGTGGCTTCCGAGGCACTGTATCCTGCTGAAACTAATCTATTAGGGATAAGAATAGCATCTATGAAGTCTGATGTTGGAATGAGAAGTCGTGTAAGAGTAATAATAAAGGAAGTTTTAAATAACCAGACAAACGGTAGAATAGGTGAATCGAAAGGGAAACGAAGCTGCTGTTTCTTATCGATCGAGACGTAGATGGCTAACATTATAAATGAAACGAACACCCCTATAAAAGTAGCATAAGCCCCTTTGCCTACGGCTCTGTCTACTCCTAAGGGTAACCAATGATAAACGATCAACAACATACAAAAAACCCGAAATACCTGTTCAACTACCTCTGAAGCTGCAATAATACTAAATTGCTCAAGACCTTGTAAGTAGCCCCTCAGCAAGGCTAATAAAGGTGCTGCCAATATAGCCGGGGCAAGGCTTCGAAGGGTATACTCCAACCCAGTGTTTCCTAGAAGTTCTGCTATTACGGTAGAATTCAAAAAAATAATCAGACTTATAATACAGCCTGATAGGATAATGAACAGCGATAATATTTTCAAAAAACGCCATCCAACTGTTGGCTTCTTTGCCGTTATAATAGCCAACACTGTCGGCAATCCCCCAGACAGCATGATTAAAAAACCATAAAGGGAGTAGGCAATTTGATATAATCCGATTCCTTCAGCACCAACAAATCTTGTTAAAATCACACGACCGATAAGCCCGATAAATTTGACAAAAATCATGGCACTGGCTCGGATGGCAGATTGCTTCAGCAAGTGGGGCAGTATCATAGTTCCTCCCAACATAACCCTTCAATATCATTTTTCTCTATTTTATGATATTGAAAAAAAAGTTATGCTGACAAGCTAACCATTTGCTTCATATTTGATGTGAATTAGCAAGTATTTCGTATTCCGATCCCAACCCAAATCGAACGGAGCTCGATAACGATCGGCTGTGTGTGAATTTACAAGAGGATATCCATATTCATCAAAACCCACGACAATGGAAAAATGATCAATATCGTTACCTTCTATAATATGCCCAATTAAATCACCCGGTTGCAAATGGGATATAGCTCCATGGGGGTGCTTTTTGGTTGGAGTAACGATATGAGCAAAATCCCCCTTAGACACAAGTTCACCGTAACCGTTATATAAGATAAATTCACTGAAGGAATCTGTTCGGATCCAACTTTGGGTAGCTCCATCACGCTTAGCATAACGCCAAGCATAAGTCATGGGTAACCCTCCGGCTTCCTTATCCCCAATGACCTGAGAAGCAAAATTTGTACAATCTCCACCTTTACCCGTGTAATCTGAGTATTTACGATTGTAACGATGATTGTTGCCCCCCCCCCAAGCTGCCCCAGCATATTTATTGGCATAACTAACAGCTCGTAAACGGTTATATTTTTTACCATTCGAAACCTCTGCTTTGTTTGGAATGAACGGAGACAAACCATCGGAAGTTTCGGCAATTTTATTCGGATTTTCGTCAAGAGGGTCCAAGTACCATTCACGATAAATTATCCATTTTCCATTGATTTTTTTTAGTGTCATGAAATTTCGCGTGCCTACGCCAAAAGATTGTATCGGTACAATTTTGTTGAGGTAATCGTAACTAATCTTAAGTGATTGATCTAGTGTGACGATAGCTGTGTCACCCTTTGTTTTCAAACGTACTATTCTAATATTACTTTGGGCAGCAACTAGTCTTATCGCTCTTTTATCAGCCCACTTATTAACATAGTTAACTCGGTTCTTTTCGTTTCGATAGGCATATCTACTCACTTGTTGATTTGTCAAATAATGTGCCTCTAACTCATATACATTCTGATTAATCATTACATTGGCTCTTTGCTCAAAAATATGATTTAGTACCGCTTCAATCTCTTCCTTCTTACTTCCTTCATTTGCATTAATGGCATTAACTCTTTCTGTATGACTAAAACATTAAGCAACAGAAATCAAAATTAAAACCAGTGTAGTTTTTCTAACGCCTCTCATTTCTCACCGTCCAGCTTCGCAAAGATAATAAGTCTTTTTTCATGTAACGCCCCGAATTTCAACCTTTTAAAATCGAAAAGCATTACTGGCCCCACATAACTATCCACATGTCTGTTCAGAGCCATTCCCCTCCTAAAATTTTTTTCTTTAAAAAGTATGGTCTCCTATTTGGAAAGACTTAAACAGGAAAAATTAACTTACTGTTAAAACCATATACAACTAATGGGAAGAAGAATCAGAAAAAACAAAAAAATAGCGACTTCCAAAAACTTCGGAAGTCGCGCTGTGATTAAATTATTAAGATGCTGGTGAAGGGAATTGAACCCCCGGCCTACGCATTACGAGTGCGTTGCTCTACCCCTGAGCTACACCAGCTTAAGGCTGATTTTTCTGTCAAACAAAAAATATTATACAACTTTCAGCCAGAAACGCAAGCCTATTTCTCACTATTCCCTACTCTCCCGAACTGTTATTCCACCTGTAGTTTACGCTCCACAGACTCCAGTTTTCCACGACTAGTGGAGGGCTTATCGCGGCGATCGTCTATTTTAAGTGAAGTAGAGACCCGTTCTGCACCTGCGGAAAAAGGAGACTCATGCAGCGCTTCGACTGCAGCAAAAATACGCTGAAGAGGCCCTTCGATGATCGTCCCCATGGATGTAAGCTCATAAGTAATCCCTTCTACCGTCTTCAGCACTCGCTGCATATCCGCAACATAACTGCTAAGGCTGGTACTGCCTGTTCCAATCGGAATAACGGTAACTTCAGCAATAGGCATGAGAATCCCTCCTCGAAATTTCAAAGTATGTGTCTCCTTCTATTGTAACAACTCCACCACTCTCCCACAAACTAAGCCAGCAGTATGATGATCCCCTCCTTTTCCTACGAACACTCCGAAATATGGCTTTCGCCATGGGTCCTTTCTCTTAGCGTGAATTCTAGGGTCGTCTGCACTACATTTATGGACTCTTTGTGGCATCTTTTCGGACAATTTATGAATCATTTTACATGAGCCTGTGGATCAATTGTGGATTACTTATGGACAGCCTGTGGATCATTTGTGGAGTACTTTTGAAGAATCCGCTTCCCACGCGGGTTTTCTAAAAAACTGTTTACAAACACAACATCTTGGGTTATTTTTATCTAACGACAACAAAATATAGTGGAGACAGGTGCTTTGATCCATTTTCGGAATTAGAGCTTAATAGGGAAGTGCGGTGAGAATCCGCTGCGGTCCCGCCACTGTAACCGGATGTCCTTCTCAAGCTTTTAGAAACTTAAGAAGGACAGATCTCCCGGCAAAAGCCACTGAGGGTTAAGATAGCCCTTGGGAAGGCGCTGAGAGGTCCTACGGAAGCCAGGAGACCTGCCTGTCTCGACGACACCAACTATGAATGCCTGCGAGGAACAGGAACGGTGTCCGCATGCGGTCATCTTCTGAGAGACCACTACAAATATCCGTGTGGATATTTACATAACGCATCGGGCATTTTCTGCCATCCTCGCTAGGGGATGCTTTTTTTATGAGATCAGAATGAATATACGGCCGCTTACAGCGGTCCACTTCTTAATGATAGGACGATAGATGTTTTTCTTTTATACTGAGAGGAGAGCTATACAATGACGTTGTTGGAGAGACAATTTAACGGTACAACAAATGCACGAGAAGTTCTTTTAGAAGAACTCATTGATTTAGGGCGCAATATTATCGACAGCCGGGATTTGGACCTACTGCGCGAGAATGCCAATTTGAACGGAGAGAGCTTCTCCGGTAAAATGAGCAAGTTCGGCAGTGAATATTCGAAATGGTACGCCCGTAACTTTACGATGCCACCGCAGCTTGTGCAGGCCATTGATGACAATGTCGTCTATGTGCATGATCTGGATCAATACGCGATTGGAACGACCAACTGCATTTTTATCCCGTTTGATAAGCTTCTCCGCGAAGGCTTCAACACCGGCAACGGCAGTGTTCGTCCCCCAAACTCAATAATGACAGCTATGTCACTGGTAGCGATCATTTTTCAATCCCAGCAAAACGCTCAATATGGCGGCGTATCTGCCAATAAACTCGACTATGATCTAGCGCCTTATGTAACCAAATCCTTCGCCAAGCTGTTCCGCAAGGGTCTGGAATACTTTGAAGAAGGACAAGCTGGTGAATCTTTGGGTGAAATCACAATGAGTCGGACCGATCTAGCCGAGTTATATCCGAAATCATTCCGTTATGCACTAAAGGAAACCGAAATCGAAACCCTGCAAGCGGCAGAAAGCATGGTACATAATCTCAATACCATGTCCAGCCGATCCGGTGGTCAAATACCGTTTACCAGCATCAACTACGGGACTTGTACTTCACCAGAAGGCCAGCTTGTGATCAGTTCTCTGCTAACCGCAACTATGAATGGACTTGGAAGCGGAGAAACACCCGTGTTCCCGATTCAAATCTTCAAATGTAAGCAAGGGGTCAATCAACAGCAGGGCGATCCCAACTATGAATTGTTCCTAAAAGCAGCTGAATGTTCTGCACGCAGACTATATCCGAACTTTGCTAATCTAGACGCTCCGCTCAACTTGCAGTATTATGATCCAAGTGATCCTGATACGGAATTTGCTACAATGGGCTGCCGAACCCGAGTGCTCGGTGACCGTTTTGGGCGTAATCATTGCTCCGGGAAGGGCAACCTTTCCTTTAATACACTGAATCTGGTTCGGCTCGGTCTGGCACACGGCACAGTAACAGGCCGACGTACCGTCGCAGACGAAGCTGGCTTCTATGAAGATCTAAATCATTATATGGATATTGCGCTGGAAGGACTTCTTCATCGCTTCCGCATCCAAACCGCACAAAAAGCTAAAGCATCCGATTTCATGATGCGAGAAGGCGTCTGGGAAGGCGGCGAAAATCTCGCTCCTGAAGACTCTGTAGGCGATCTGCTGAAGCATGGTAGTCTATCACTTGGCTTCATCGGTATGGCGGAATGCATGAAATCCATGTACGGCAAACACCATGGCGAGGATATGGAAGTCCATGCCAAGGCTTTGGCCATCGTGCGTCATATGCGGGAGTATTGCGACCTTAAAAGTGAGGAACTGAATCTCAACATCACCTTGTTCGCAACACCAGCAGAAGGCTTGTCTGGCAAATTCACCAAAATTGATCGCAAGGTACTGGGTTCTATTCCGGGTGTAACTGACCGTGAGTATTATACGAACTCTTTTCACATCCCTGTAT
>DJUJ01000006.1:15158-20594 GCA_002438345.1 Paenibacillus sp. UBA6285 | reverse complement strand
ATCAGCTTGGAAGCCCCTTTCCATGAATATTGCAATGCCGGTGCTATTTCTTATGTCGAAATAAATGGCAATGCCCGCAGTAATCCATCCGCTTTTATCAAAATCATTAAATACGCGCTAGAACAGCAGGTCAGCTATTTCAGCATTAACCATCCGATTGACCGCTGCTCCGGCTGTGGATACGAAGGCGTAATCGGGACAAACTGTCCGTCCTGCGGCGTGCATGAGACGGAAGTGCATATCCGCCGTCTGCGCAGAGTTACAGGTTTTTTGACTGGCGACTACCAGACCCGCTTTAATGCCGCAAAGCAAGCCGAAGTACGAGATCGCGTTAAGCATCTATGAATATTTGTGGTTACTATCCGGAGTCGATTAACGAGGGAGAGGGCATGCGGGCCGTCCTCTTCCTCAGCGGCTGCCGCCATCGTTGCCCGGGATGTTTTAATCCCGAGACATGGAATTTTAAGTACGGTGAAGTCTTCACCCTAGAACGTCAACACGAAATTATTGCAGAAATTGCCGCTAACCCACTGCTTGATGGTTTAACACTGGCAGGTGGTGATCCTTTTTTCTCGGCAGAGGAGGTTCTGGGGTTCATTCATGAGCTTCGCGCTGTACTGCCAGGCTTCTCCATATGGATTTACAGTGGTTATACTTACGAGGAACTAACCGCCCTTCCCGTTTCGCCGGAGTGGAATCTACTTACGCAGTGTCAAGTGTTAATAGATGGACGATTTATAGAAGAACTGAAAGATACTACACTTCCTTACCGAGGAAGCACTAACCAACGCATAATCGACATTCCGGCCAGTATGAACGGCTCGGAGGTCTTTCTGTGGCAGCCTACTGCGCTATAATATATCAATTTTTGATATTGAAAATTAACCCAAAATAAGAAGGGATGAAATAACCATGCCACAATTCGTAGTAAAACCAGACAATCGCCAACTGGCTTTTGATGAGAAACGCCTTTCCGTCTACGCCGACCGTATCTTGGAGGGACTCGATCAACTAAATAAAGAAACATTGCTACGGGGAGTAATTTCCAAGCTACGCCGTGACTCCGTAAGTGGAGAAGAAATCAGCAACGCCTTCACCATGAGCGCTCTTGAGCTTGTAACGAAAGAAGAGCCTACTTGGAAGTTTGCAGCTGCCCGTGCCCTTCTGACTACCCTTTATAAAAAAGCAGCCGTTCACCGCCGCTATAAAGCTTATCCAGAAGAGCCTTACGGTGAGTTGTACCCACTAATTACGGATCTCGTAAAAAAAGGAATCTACCGTGAAGAGCTTCTGTCTCACTACACTAAGGAACAAATCATCGAGCTAGGCGGATGTATCGATTATACGCGCGACCTTCTATTCGATTACATTGGTCTGCTTACGCTATCTGACCGTTATTTGGCGCATGATTTTGACGGCCGTGTAATGGAGCTTCCGCAAGAACGTTACATGATTATTGCAATGTACCTCATGCACCGTGAGCCAGCTGAGAAGCGTCTTGAGCTTGTAAAAGAAGCTTACTGGGCCATGAGCAACATCTACATGACAGCTGCTACCCCTACAATGTCCAATGCCGGCAAAAAGGTCGCTGGACAGCTATCCAGCTGCTTCATCGATACTGTGGACGATTCCCTAGAGGGCATCTTTGATTCCAACACAGACGTAGCGCGTCTTAGCAAAATGGGCGGCGGTATCGGCGTCTACCTTGGTAAAGTACGGGCACGCGGTTCGGATATCCGTGGCCACAAGAACACTAGCTCCGGTGTAATCCCTTGGATTCGCCAGTTGAACAATACAGCAGTTAGCGTAGATCAGCTAGGTACACGTAAAGGTGCTGTCGCTGTCTATCTTGATGTATTCCATAAAGATATTCTCGCTTTCCTCGATCTTAAGCTGAATAACGGTGACGAGCGTATGCGTGCACATGACGTATTCCACGGTGTTACCCTGCCTGACCTGTTCATGGAAGCCGTAGAATCGCGCAGCCACTGGAACCTCTTCTGTCCTCATGAAGTGAAGAAGGTTATGGGCTGGACTGATGAGAATGGCCGTCCACTTGGTCTTGAAGACTTCTATGATGAGGAGCTTGGTAAAGGTACTTTCCGTGAAAAATATGCTGAAGCTACAGCTAATCTGGAATTGTCCCGTATTACCGTTCCTGCAATCGACATTATGAAACGGATTATGAAATCACAGCTTGAAACGGGTACTCCGTACATGTTCTACCGTGATACAGTTAACCGTACCAACCCGAACCGTCACCAAGGTATGGTCTTCTCTTCCAACCTGTGCACGGAAATTATGCAGAATCAATCCGCTACAGTTATTGAACAGGAAGAATTAGTAACCAAAGATGGCAAGACCCGCATTGTTATCTCCAAAATCCCTGGCGATTTCGTTGTCTGCAACCTGAATTCGATTCACTTGGCACGTGCGATTCCAGCTGGTGTGCTAGAAAGACTTGTACCTATCCAAGTACGTATGCTCGACAACGTAATCGATATTAATAATATTGAAGTTCTGCAAGCACAGTACACGAACAGCCAGTACCGCGCAGTGGGTCTCGGCACATTCGGCTTGCATCACCTATTGGCACTCAAGGGCATTCGTTGGGAATCCGATGAAGCCGTAGAATATAACAATCATTTGTATGAACATATCAACTACCTGTTGGTACGTTCGAGTATGGAACTTGCCCGTGAGAAGGGCCGTTATCCGAAGTTTGCTGGTTCCGATTGGGAGACAGGTGCATACTTCACTTCCCGCGGCTACGTTAGCGGTGAACAAGAAGGTAAATATGTAACCACTGAACAATGGCGCGCGCTGCAAGAAGAAGTGGCCAAGGACGGCGTTCGTAACGCATGGATGTTCGCGATTGCGCCGAACGGTTCCACATCGATTATTGCCGGCTCAACAGCCAGCATTGATCCACTGTATGAATTGCTTTCCTATGAAGAGAAAACAACTTACAAGATCGCTAACCCAGCACCGGATCTGTCGGACAAAACGATCTGGTACTATAAGACAGCATTCACCATTGACCAAAACTGGTCGATCCGTATGGCTTCCGCTCGTCAGCGTCACGTCGATCAAGGACAAAGCTTCAACCTGTATGTTCGTCCTGACGTCAAGGCTACCGAGTTCCTTGAGCTTCATCTGAACGCCTGGAAGGGCGGATTGAAATCAACTTATTATGTGCGTAGCCGTGCTTTGACAATAGAAGAGTGTGATTCTTGCGCTAGCTAAGAGTCTTACTGCTTTAAAAAATTCGGTGATTTAATCGTAACTACGAGGAATGTTTGGGCTTTCGGTCGCTGTTGTCCCCAGATTTCTTGATTTAAACCGTCATTAACGGTTGAAATCCGGGGACAAAGGCGAACGTTTCACTCCTACAGCTCCAAAATTCCTCTCCGTTACTTCATCAACAATTTAATTAAAGACCAGATAAGACAAATTACCCGCGCAAAAAAATGGAGGGAAAATAAATGCAACTACAAAAAATTTTTAACACTGAAGCACCTAACCAATCCACACGCATCATCGACGGTGAATGCTCAGGTATCCTGAACTGGAATGACATCCGCATGCCACATATGTACAAGCTGTACAAGGTGCTGCTGCTTAATCACTGGATCGCGGATGAAATCCCAATGTCCAAAGATGCGCAACAATTCCCTATGCTGGATGCAGAGGAACAACGTGTATTTAAGATCAACATCTCCCTGCTCGCCGTGCTCGATTCGATGCAGACGATGTTCGTCGGCGACGTGAAGCCNNATCGGGCAACAAGAAGTGGTGCATAACCAATCGTACTCCTATGTTCTATCCTCTATCGTGTCGGATAGTGAACAGAAAGAGATTTTTGAATATTGGAAGAAAGATCCAGTCCTACTGGAGCGCAACCAATTTATCTCCGATATTTATCAAGAGTTCCGTGATAATCCAACGAAACAAACCTTTTTCCATGCGCTGGTAGCGGATCTCATCTTGGAAGGGATTTTCTTCTACAGCACCTTCGCCTTCTTCTACAATCTGGCTCGTGACCAGAAGATGATGGCGACCAGCCAGATGATCTCTTATATTCAACGTGACGAGAATCAGCACTGTTACTTCTTCGCAGAAGTGTTCAAACAGCTGCTTGTAGACTTCCCTGAGCTGAACACTAAAGAGAACATGGATTACGTATACCGTACCATCGACCGCGCGGTTGAGCTTGAAACCAACTGGGCTTACTACACCCTCACTAATGTTCGCGGCATTGACCTTAACGAGCTTAGCGACTATATCAAATATACAGCGAACAAACGCCTAACCCTGATGGGTATGGAAAAAGCTTACCAAGGCGTTGACGTAAACTGCATGCCTTGGATCAAGCCTTTCTCCGATGATGCACTTAATGCTACTAAAACCGACTTCTTCGAAGCCAAGTCCCGCAACTACGGTAAAGTTGGCGACGATAACGGATTTGACGACTTGTAAGACTGTATATAACGATTCGTATATAAAAAGAGGCCATTCTCTACTTTCACAGTGAGATGGCCTCTTTGCTATAGCAAAAAGCGTCCCTTCAACCCTTGTATCGGATATGAAAGAGACGCTCACGTTTATATGTTTGGTATGGAGCACTCCGAATCAGAATGCCTGCTGCTTAGTCCTATGCCTTGCGCTCCACTCGATGTGTAGTTTCTTCGGCAAGCTCAGCTAACGCATCATTCAGACGCAGCTTCAGCTCCTCAGCAAGCTCCACCACTCCGTGATCATTACGAACCACCTGAGAATCCACGGCATACACACCACCAAGAATGTAGCGTGCGCCGAGTACGGACAACACGGGTTTCAAGGCATAATCAATCGTGAGGAGGTGTGCAAGACTGCCACCCATGAAGAGCGGAAGTACGATTTTTCCGGCCAAACCCTTTTGTGGAACCAGATCCAAAAAGGTCTTCAACACACCTGTATAAGAGGCTTTATAAACCGGGCTAACCACGATCACCGCATCCGCTTCCGCTACAAGGCCATTGGCTTTGACGATAGAATCACTCTCAAACTTGGTATGAATCAAATCCTCCGCTGGTAGCTCTACTACGTTAATGCGCTCAACCTCAAAGCCCTGATCGGTTAAGCTTGCCTCCGCATACTCTATAACTGCATTGATACGCGATACCAGGGAAGGCGTTCCGTTAATCACAACAATTTTAGCCACTTCTCCACCTCTTCCATCCCACTTAAGCAGCTCACACTGCTTTTATTTATCCCGACAAAATTACTTTAAATTAATATTAATCCTATCGCAAAATAGATATTATTGTCAAACCATAAACGCTTGCGCTCATCCCACTCTTGCGCTATACTTAGCAACAATATTAAATCCAAGAATCAGGCCATTGACCGGCATCCAACCGTGAGGCGTCTGCGACCGGAGCCTATAATGACTCC
>DJUJ01000006.1:7782-15127 GCA_002438345.1 Paenibacillus sp. UBA6285 | reverse complement strand
AAACACCTTCGGCGTCCTTATAAGGACGGTAAGTGTTTGTGCGAGAAATAGAAGGATAAAGTGAAGTGTGAAATTTATACTTTCTTATCTTTTAAACAAAAAGGAGCGAGCGATATGCTGGAAATGAACTGGATCAAGGATAATCAGGAACTCGTACGAAACACTGCAACATGGAAAAAAGTCGACTTCCCACTAGATGAATTGCTGGAATGGGATGAGAAGCGCCGGGGCCTACGACAAGAAACGGAACAAATGAGAGCCGAGCGAAATGGGCTGACCAAAGAGGTTGAACAATTACTACGTCTTGGTGACCGCCCTGCGGGAGAGATCGTCAAGGTACAGGTACGAGAACTCAATAATCGGCTGAACCTACTGGAAGCAGATCTGAACGAGGCTGAACACCGCTGTAGAGAGCTCATGCTGCTCGCGCCGAATCCGGTGTCTCAGGATACACCCATCGGCCACGATGATAATGACAACGTAGAACTGCGGCTGAACGGAACGGTGCCGGAATTCGGCTTTACGCCGCGTGATCATGTAGAGCTAGGTGAACTCCACGATATCATCGATATCCCCCGTGGCGTCAAAGCAGGCGGTCCTCGCAGTTATGTGCTTAAAGGAGCCGGCCTGATGTTACATCTCGCTGTACAGAGGCTGGCTCTTGATGTACTCACTACACGCGGATTCACTGTGATGGATGTTCCCGTGATTGTCCGCCCTGAAGCGCTGGAACGAACCGGAATCTTTCCCGGTGGGATGGATCAGACGTATGAGCTAAGCGGAGACAATCGCTGGCTCGTAGGCACATCGGAGGTCTCGCTGGTTTCGCTGTATAGCGATGAGATTGTCGAGCTGAACTCGCCACTGCGGCTGGCCGGTATGTCGACCTGCTTCCGCCGTGAGGTGGGATCAGCCGGGCGAGACGTTCGCGGCCTGTACCGTGTTCATCAGTTCTCGAAGATCGAACAAGTCGTATTATGCCGAAATGACGAAGGTATTTCGGACAATATACTCCATGAGATCCTCGCGAATGCCGAACATATCCTCCAGCTCTTAGAGCTCCCCTATCGGGTCATGGCCGTCTGCACTGGGGATATGTCCCTGAAGACACACAAGCAGTATGATATCGAGACTTGGATGCCAAGCAGAGGCGCCTACGGAGAGACCCATTCGGCTTCTAATCTACTCGATTTCCAAGCTCGTCGTTCGGGCATCCGTTATCGAGATGCGGATGGTCGCTTACAATACTGCCATACCTTAAATAACACCGCAGTGGCTACGCCAAGAATTCTGATCCCGCTGCTGGAGAATCACCAGCAAGAGGATGGTTCTATCTACATCCCTCAGGCGCTGCGCAAATATATGGATGGATTAGAGCGGCTCGAGCTTCCACAATAGTAGTCTGTTTTATCCAAATAAATTTGAAATGAATAATGCCCTTCCACTTCTCAACAAGAAGCTGGATGGGCATATTTTTTTATTCCGAATATTTGAGCTAACTTTTAACCCACTAGACTGATCGTATAACCTCTACGATTCCATCCCAGCCTCATCCTCTTCATAATGATTTGTATCCCCGTGCAACAGGATCTCCGGCACGCCATCCGTAAAATCAATTTTGGATAAGCAGGTTGGATAAATGTAAGGCAGATCCCAAAGCTTAGGCAACTCTCTACCTTCAAAATAAGCCATCAAGAGTTTGATCACTACCGTATGCGTTACGATAAGAATCGTCTCGCCCTTATGGGCAGTGAGAATTTCCTGAAGCTTCTCTAAAGCTCTTGTCTGCACCTCTTCGAAGGTCTCGCTGCCCTCCACTTTAAACTGGCCAGGATCTCCCCAGAAATAACGATGCTGGTCCGAATACCGAGCTTCTAGCTCAGCAGAATCTCGGCCTTCCCATACGCCCATGCCAATTTCTTTGAATGTATCGGAAATCTTCAGCGGAACATCCCGCTCTCCGCGTATAATCTCAGCTGTACGCAGCGCCCTTGGGCTGGAGCTTGTATAAATGACATCAAGATTTATAGCCTTCATTCCCCGGCTCAACCATTCCGCCTGTTGTACGCCAAGCGTCGTCAGCGCAGAATCCATATGACCTTGCATACGATTCTGCACATTCCATTCCGTCTGGCCATGACGCGTTAAATATATCGTTGTAGTACTCATCCGTCGCTTCTCCTCCTAATCTCAAATCCAGAGATAGTCTACTTCCTGTTTCGCTCCATCCAGTTCACCGCATAGTCAACGATTTCACGCTGTGGAATCAATTGGGCTGTAGCTGAGGCGATCTGACCATATGTAATGAGCCCTGTCTCTTGCCCGAATTGCTCAGCCAGTTCAACGAAATCGTCAGAGTTCCAATCTAGCTCCTTGAATTCCACCCACTGTCTATGACCATCCACCATCATGGGTGCCCCGCCAAAGACTTCCTTCTTTTCTTCATAGAAGGCCCGGTATTCAGCAAGATGTAATGAAGTGTTATTTAGATTTCCTACGCCTAGCAGCAGCACACTTCCACCCAGATCATAAATACGAGCTAGTGGAGAGTCTTCCCCCAAACCGTATTCGAAGGAGTGACCATACATAATCTCATCCCTATGCTTTCCCCAAGCTGCAAATGAATGAATGGGGTGATCGCTGCGCTTTACCCCTTTTTGCCTACGGAAGCAATCCGGAATAATCCCCATCCCTCTCAGTGGAGTCAAGTCTGGATCATAAGCCGGCATCTGCTCACGGATACTCTGCCACCACGACTCGGGAACCGGCGGGTTACTCCAGCCAGCAGGGTCCGTTAGATCGCTAGAATGAGTCGGCATTACAAGCGTGCCTGATTCTCCAAGGACCTCCTCAAGCGCCAAAATAACGGCAACCGGTCCACCTGCCACCCATTGGCCTAGTGATTTGAAGGATGAATGCAGTAGAATCGTCATCCCCGCCTGTACACCCAGTCGCCGAAAATCCTCTGCCAACGTCTGAACCGTAATCAAATTCCCTTGAATTTCTTCAACCCTTCATTCCTCCAAACTCTCTTGCTGCTAATCCTAGCAAAGCTTCTCACTGCCATTATATAGGAGGATCACTACTAACGACACCATTAATGGTCATCACGGCTCAAGTACATCAATAATATCTATAGTGAAGCTACTTATCCTGCCTTTTACGACAAATCTTCAGACAGTATTTTGGCTCTATAATCCCCTGGAGAGATCCCTTCCAACTCTTTAAAGACACGGGCAAATTGCTTACTGTTCTCAAAACCTACTTTTTCCGAAACTCCAGCAAGCTTGCTACAGCCTTTCGCTAGCAGTTCTTTAGCATGGCGGATGCGTACCTTTTTTAGGTAAAGGACAAAATTCTCACCGGTATATGCCTTGAAGGCTTCGCTAAAATAAGAATAATTCAAAGACACATGGTTACTAACCATAGCCATATTTAGTGGACGAGCGTAGTTCGTTTCAATATAGTTCAGTGCTTCCTCCATATCGGCATGCTCCGTATGAGCAGAGCGTACCCCTACAATGTAATCACTCACACTCAGGAGCAAATTCTCAAGCGCACGATAATAATCATGGAAATGACGATAATTGTACATATTGCCCACTGTACGATACTGCTTCAGCACCTCTACCGAGGCTTCGCCATGCACCCGAAATACTTCATCCAGCACCAATTCATTGATATTCTGTCCCACCGACTCCAAATAAGACAGGTCAAGCGCCTTCAAATGCTCGGTCTGAAAAATCTCAGCCAGAAGATGCTTCATCTCCTTCTCGCGTTCTGTTCCAAGCATATTGAGCAGCTTGCGAATTTCCTCCTTCGGTAAGGGGGAATTAGACCGTTCTTGACTCACATCCGCGTAATTCAACAAGTTTACTTGCGGATATACAAAAGTATACTGTAATGCCCGGCACGCTTCCTTATAACAGGAACGAAGGTCTGCGAAACTTCCTCCTTCACTACTTATTCCAATCGACAATCCCATTATTTCTTTGGCTTCAGCTTGTCTGGACAGCTCTATAAAGTCCTGTTTTCTGGTTCCGAGCAATACTAATTTACCGTCCCAGTCCGTTGTGATTTCCGAAAAATATTTTTCAAGTGGTCCCATCAATCGTTCAACCAGCCCCTGAACATCCCCCGGCTTCATTCTTGTTCCGTCATTACAATAGTAATTCAACACACCTACTGTAAAAGGAACCTCCAAGTCATCTAGGCTCTCCTGCTGCTCTTGCTCCAACTGAACTTCCTGCTGCATAAGCAGCCCACGTAAACGGCTAGAACGCAGCTCTCGGCGAAAATGTTCTGCTTCCTGCTCCTGCTGCCTTGCGCTGAGATTATGCTCCTCCTGCTCCTTGTCTATACACTTCAAGATTTCGAATAATTCATCTCTACGAATCGGTTTAAGTAAATAATCCTTCACGCGATAACGGATCGCGCTTTTTGCATATTCGAAATCGTCATACCCGCTTAAGATCAGCACTGCTGGTTTTCTTTCGCCCACTGTCGCCGAGGACANNCAACCGCTCTAACAGCGTAATGCCATCCATAACAGGCATACGTATATCTGTAATAATAATATCTGCTCCGTCGGTCTTAAATATCTCGAAACCCTCTGCGCCATTACTCGCCATCGTGATGGTATAAATGGACGGAAATTCTCTTTCTATCATAGTCTTGAGACCATAACGAATATTCTTCTCATCATCAATGATCAGTAGCTTCTTCATAGTTTTTTTTCTCCCGTCAAAAGAACTTTCGGCAAGGTTAAACGTACCATCGTCCAACTTCCAGCTTCGCTCTGTACTACAAGTCCATATTCATCGCCATAAAAGATTTGCAAACGCTGANNGGTGGTCTGTATCCCTCTGTTCAGCAGAGCTTTCACAGCGTTCATCTTTCGCATATATCGCCTCGTTTAAAGCATGTAGACGCTCTGGTGTTAGTCCCATGCCATTATCACGAAGCTCTATAAAAATATCACCTTCCTTTTCCAAAATATGAATATAAATGTTCGGGTCCTGTAGATTCTCTTTCTCACCACACCAAGCATGCTTAACGCTGTTCTCCACAATAGGCTGCAGTGACATTTTAAGCACCTCCAGCTCCAAATATCGAGGTTCAATATGAATTACCAGCTTAACCGGATACTCAAAACGAATATTCATCACTTCAATGTAATTCTCAATATGGCGAATTTCATCCCGCAGCTTCACATACTCTCCGGACCATTTGAAATTATAGCGCATCATCCCCCCTAACGAGGTTAATGCATCCGAGATCGTTCGTTGGTTCTCAATTTCAGCCAGCATTTTAATATTCTCAAGCGTATTATACAAAAAATGGGCGTCAATCTGGTTATGCAGCGTACGCAGTTCAGCCTCTTTTGACAACGCCTGCTTCCTCACTGCTTTGGCCACCAGCGTATTAATCGTGTTCATCAATTTGGAGAAATGATGGGCAAGCTCACCAACTTCCCCTCCACCCCGAATCATAATTCCACTGTATGCTTCCCCTCTACGCACCCTTTTCATTGTTTCTGTCAATCTACGTAGATTTTTTAAAATAAAGGCATTCGTCACATAAGCAATCAACGTTAGCAAGGTAATAAACCCAACATTGGCCCCAATGATTAAGTTGCGTGTACGGGAGATATCCTTCATAACTCCCTCCATTGACACAACATTTAACAAATAAGCATTAATTCTTTCTAACGGAGTATTAATCAACAAGAACGATTTACCATTCTCCGAGTAATCATTGTCCCATTCGCCAGTTTCCCGAAAATGCTTATACCGTTCTGCAATCATATCAGCCATCTTCAGATTATTCTGCAAAAAAGAATGGTCCGGTCTGGTGAAAAGCTGCAGCTCACTATCCACAAGGAACATTTGGGTCTGATTATCTCGGACATCTGTATACGTCTTGGGTGTAAAACGACTCAGCATCATATCCACCTGCACCATGCCGATATAATTGTCTGCTGGACGACTCTTCTCACGCAACAACGAAACCTTTGGCAGACTCTCCTCCGGCGCTTCCAAGTATCTCTGCATCAGATCCGGATCACTTTTCTGAAAAGACCAGTATTCCTGCCCCTTCATTTGAAGCGCTTTCTGAAACCATGGCTTGGAGGATACTCTCTCTTCACGAAAGATAATCGGCCAAATTTCATGCACTTTATTGCTTCTCGAATACAGTCGTAAATGCTCAATATTCGGATTATTAAATTGAATACGAGTCATATTCACATAGGCATTTGTATTGAAATTAATCAAATCTGCTAGCTGCGGTTCGGTTTCATTCGCAAGGAATTCTTCTACATCGGCATCAGAATAAGCCATCTGTGCCGCACGTTCCATCGCCTCAATTTGATTATAAATATGTAATTTTTCCATTTGCAACAAATAATCATTCTTCTCGATGGCACCTCTAAGATAGGTATTATTGATAGACTCATAGAAGTAGACGGATACCAGTAAGCACGGGCCTAAAATAATAAAAACATAGGCTGCAATCAAACGACTCTGAAGGGATCTTCGCCCCCACCAATAACTAAAAGAATGCCATAATGCTCTGGTTCGCTCTCGCCTATTCACTCTATACACTTCTGTCCTGTCCACCTCGCTAAAATAGTGAATATTTAACATATTTAATATCTATACCATATTATAGATTGAAAATAACCCAATCGCCCGCATTAGCGGGCGATTGGGTCATGTTTATTTTATTTTTGAGAGAGTTTTACCTTATTCTCTTCATATTTTGTTTGCTGGAAGGCTTGCACTTTAGCCAGACCCAGATCCTCTTGCTTCTTGATGTAATCTGTCCAGATGGAATCAAATTCAGCATCGGATGGATCCATCAAAAGCTTTGGTAGCATTTTGCTGCGCAAATCTTTGATTTTAGATAAGATGATGCCCTCAGGGGAGCTTGCCAACGGATCGATTTGGTCAAACTCGGAGATACTTTTCGTTTTTCCGCGAGTCCAGTCTTCAAGCTGTTTGAAAGGCTCTACAGATTTTGGTGTCCATTGTGCTGTAATATTAGTATTCATCAGCATCCAGAACGTAAAGGAAGAACCATATTTCTTGTCGAATGCCGCACGGTCTTTATTCATCATATCAAAGACTTCTGGCTTAAATTGGTCTTTGCCGTCAATTGTATCATAGCTGACGCCTTTTTCGCCAAGATAGAGGTCTTTGTTGCCTTCTTCACTGTTCAGGTAACTGAGGAATTTAATGGCGCGTGCTTTGTCTTTAACATCTTTGGAGATCAGCGTTACTGTCCAGCCGGAAATGGCAGGGCCGTTCAGAGTAGGCGCATCCAGGTTGGTATTAGCCGGTCC
>DJUJ01000006.1:746-7764 GCA_002438345.1 Paenibacillus sp. UBA6285 | reverse complement strand
AAGTTGGGGTACAAAGTCAGTACGTTGGTACAGCATCGAGAAGTAACGGCCTTGAGCGATTTTTTCTTCCATTTGAGGACGTTTGTCAATAAAGATATCTTTAGAAAGCAAGCCGTCTTGGTTCGCTTGACGCAAAGTTTTCATCCAGCGGATATATTCAGGGTCAATCTCACGGTTATACAGCTTGCCGTCTTTTTCTCTTGGAATAGCTAAGTAGTTCTGAATGTATTGTTCCAGAGAATCGTTACCGGTTGCGGTAAATTCGTGCAGACCGAGCGGAATCATCGGTTGACCGTCGATTTCGGGGAATTTCTCTTTAGCTGCCTTCAGCGCGGCCACGAATCCTTCCGGTGTGCGCATATCAGGGCTGCCAATCGCTTCATAAATATCTTTGCGGACTACGAAGGTTTGGTTGGATACATAAGTATCACCATATTTCTCGAAATCTTTAGGTGAGGAAGAAGCATTCGGATAACCGTATACATTGCCGTCAGCTTGTGTGTACCATCCCAGTTTGTCAGGGTCAGATACTTTGAAGAAGTACGGATCGTATTCTTCGGCGAGTTTGTTCAGAGGAAGCACGAGATTGCCTTCAATCATTTTCTTAACGGCATCTTCATACCAGCCCAGTGTAATGAAGTCCGGCAGTTTACCGGAAGCAATCAGCGTGTTCAGTTTTTCATTTTCATTACCGGCTGGAACGATAAAGTTAATGTCAACACCGGTTTTCTTAGTGATATATTGGGAAGTTGGATCCACACCCCATTTATTAGGGAACCAGGCAAAGTTCAGGTACCAGTCAAACGTAATTGGTGATGTGTCGGATTTCCAACCCGGTTCATCAGCGGATAATGCTGTAGCTTCTGGTGCTGTTGTAGCTGTCGCCTCTGCTGTGTTACCTTCAGTCTTGTTTGCGGAATTACCTTTGTTTGCGGCGTTGCCATTGTTGCCGGAACAGCCCGCTACGGACAGAACCATGATTGCTGCCATAAGCATTAGCATTATTTTCTTTGGCTTTCTTTTCATGTCCATGCTTGTTTACCCCTTTTCTGAGATTGATTAATAATATAATTTATAACTCCAAGACTGCGGGAGCGGTTCGGAGGAGTTACCGCTAGTTCGGGTGAAGTGCGACCGGCACTTAGCCCTTGATGGAGCCAATCATCATCCCTTTGACGAAATAACGTTGCAGGAACGGGTAAGCAAAGACGATCGGAAGTGTTGTAACGACCATGGTAGCCAGCTTGATGGACTGTGAGGTCACCGTTCTGGTCACGGCGCTTCCCTGTACGGCAGTCATCATCAGATTGGAGCTGGACTGGGCGACAACCCGGTACAGGAATGTTTGAATCGGTTGCATGCTTTCATTGTTCATATAAATCATTCCGGTAAAATAATCATTCCATTGGTAAACGCCATGGAACAGCGCAATAGTAGCCAGTACGGGTAAGGAGACCGGTAGGACAATCCGCAGGAAGATGGACCAGTCATTGGCTCCGTCAATACGCGCCGCTTCCTCCAGACCATCAGGAATATCCCGGAAGAACGTCATGAAGATGATTAGATCGAAGAAGCTGAACATGACCGGAATAATATAGACCAGAAAATTTTCCAGCAGATGAAGATCTTTGATGAGTAGGTACGTCGGAATAAGTCCGGCTCCGAAGATCATGGTTATCGTACCTAACAGGATGTAGAATCTGCCCCCAATCAGTTCCCTGCGGGAAACCGCATAAGCAACCATCGCCGTAAAGAACACATGCAGACCTACGCCGAGAAGTGTTTTGGCTACCGTAATCCACATCGCCCTCATAATACCCGGGCTAGCGAATACGGCACTAAAGTTCTCCAACGAAAACTTGCGCGGAAACCAGTAAATCCCGCCCAGCATAGCATCTTTTCCGTCATTAAAAGCATTAATCAGCACGTACCAGATCGGATACAGCGTAACGAAGCAAATACAAAGCATTCCAATATTGTTGACTATATCAAAGACGACTTCGCCCTGGGTTCTGCGATTCAGTGTAATCATGTACAGGTCCCCCTTGGCCTAAAACAACGAGGTATCGTTGAGTTTTTTAGATACTTGGTTGGCAATCAGCAACAGAATGAGCGAGATAACCGATTTGAACACCCCGATAGCGGCTGAATACGAGAAGCGGGCCGAGAGCAGACCGGTATAGTAAACATAGTAGTCAATCACATTGCTCGCGCTGTCATTTAGCGAATTGCGAAGTACCATGATCTGGTCAAAATTGGAGTTGAGTACACCACTCACCGCCAGAATAAACAAGATGCTGATCGTTCCTTTGATGGTCGGTACGGTAACATACCACATTTTCTGGAATCTTCCGGCACCGTCGATGGTGGCCGCTTCATACATTTCGGGAGATATGCTGGTAATGGCAGCCAGATAGATGATCGCTGACCAACCCAGCTCCTTCCATAAATCCGAGGTAATAATAATGGTCCAAAAATATTTCGGTTCAGCCAGGAACGAAATCGGCTGGTCGATCACATGCAGCGCCATCAAGATATTGTTGATGATGCCCACATCTGCCAGCCAAGTGGCGAGAATCCCGCCAAGAACGACCCAAGACAGGAAGTGGGGCAGATACGATATCGTCTGAATACTCTTCTTAAAGCGAACGGATCGAACTTCGTTCAAAAAGAGGGCGAATATGATCGGCAGCGGAAAGATCAACAGTTTAATTAAGCTGATGCCTAGCGTATTCTTCATTACATACACAAAATTATCGTCCGCCAGGAACTCTTTGAAATTCGCAAGACCGACCCAAGGGGCTTCCGAGATTGGCTTGACGATGTTGTACTCCTTGAAGGCGATAATAATGCTATACATCGGAATATAGTTAAAAATAATCATCCAGATTACACCAAGCAGTGCCATGGTCTGCAAATGTCGCTGGGTAACGAACCTCTTCCAAAGCGGAGTACGATTTACTTTACCGGTTTCGAAATTGCCCGCAAATTGAGGCTTCATCGCTGGGCTTACTTCCCCATTTGTTCTTTTCTCCATCATATGGACCTCCAGAATCTCTATATCCGCTCTTGTATAAAGCGCTTACAATATCTATGTATTCATTGTATTTGCTTTTGCCTGTCTCCGTAAGGTATTGAATTTCGGATTATAGGTTCCATTTTTCGGGTTCAAGCTAAAACGCCTTCGGCGNNGAGAAATATAAGGATAATGAATAACGTGAAACTTATACTTTCTTATATTTGGAGAAAAAGATAAGGGCGAGCCTAAACCCGCCCCTCGATTTTCATGCCAATACTGCTCGAATTTGCTTAATTTCTCCACGCCGCAGAGCCTCTGCCTCTTTACCTCGTACGAGTGATCCGGAAATTTTAGTCACAGTTCCATCGCGATATATAAGCATCAAGCATTGGATAACAACCTTATTCTCTCCAAACGTATTCTCACGTTTAGGATTAGAATAGATGACTTCTGTAGCCCCTAGGAATGTGAAAGAAAGTTCGCTTTGTTCATCGAACAGCCAACCCGGCAGTACCGGGTCGAGTGACAGCGTAAGCACACCATCCTCCACTCTGAAGATATGGCTTCCAGCCATCATTGTTCTCCACATACTTAAGAACTCCGCAGTCGATCCACTTAGTCTCGCTACGAATCCTCTACCATGGTTATTAGGATCAGGATTGCCTCCAGTTGCAATAAAGGACGAATTCTCCAGTGTGCTACGTCCATATACAGCCGGATCCATGAACGGAACTAGCGAGGTCTTCAGCTCCCCGTAGAACTCCTCATAGAGCCCGCCTTTCAACAGCTCAAGCAAATATTTGTAGGACATATGCAAGAAGTTGGACTCCCGCTCTAGCCAGCCCGGCGTAAAGGCTCTCATTCGTCCGATCTCATGAGACTCTCCCTCAAGACTAACCGAGGTTTGATACATAGACGTTGTTGGATCGTACAACTCTGTCTGCTTAATCAATTTGTAAATTTCTTTAGCCTTCACAGGATCCTTCAGCGTCTTCAACCAGCGAGTTGGACCCTCCAGGAAATACGGCAGTGCAAAGGCTTCAAACTCCTCTACAACAGCTTTTGGCAAGCCGTATCCGCTAACTACAGGCTGACCCTCAGCATCTGTTACCTCATGGAATTTCTTGGCCTCAAAGCGGAAATAAGTTGGGGTAAGTCCATTGCCCATTTCTACTGCCTTGTTGATCCCCTCATCAATTTTAACCAAGAACTTAGAAAGGGCTCCTCGGATGTACTTCAGCGTGACTTCGGACTCAGCCCCAGTAATACCAAAACGGATACGTGCTCTATAAGCCTCACGCGCTGAAGCTACAGTGTCCCAATAATTGAATTGTTCCAAATCTCCCGAAAGAACAGCCGTTACCGCGCGATATACCTCTTCAAGCAGCTGTGCAATTTCTTCTGGCAGCTTTACAGCTCCCTGTACATTGTCTGCACCTTTCAGTACATCCAGCAAAAAGACTACGGTACGCTTCAGTTCAAAAGTCTCGCTCATTCCGGAGCCAAACAATCCTGGCAGACCATTCATAGCATCGTTCCAGCCCGGCTTATTGCCTTCCATCTCCACACCCATGCCGTAAGGGTCAAGTGTAGCAAATTTATTCAAAGCAAGAGACAACATCTTCACGAACAGATTGGTGTGGTAAATGGCACCGTGCCCACCTTCAGTGCGCAGCCAATGGGTATCTCCAGCTTTCCATTTCAGCTTATGCAGCTTCTCCTCATCCTCAAGAAGAGCGCCATATTGCCGAGCTTTACCGTCACTAATTACATACTTCTCACTACGTGGCAGCACATACGCTGGGCTATCGTAGAACGCATAAGTTTTATCCCCGAATAGAAGCTCCTGCTTTTTGTCCGGGAAGATATCCAAATACCCTACTACCAGATCCAAATTATATGTCCAGTGATCGGACCAGAAGCCTTCGCCAAAAGCAGCTTCAATGTTTTGCTGAGACAGGGCTAGTAGACCCGATAAAAATTCTTGCTCGCTTACCTTCAAAGTAACGTTATGATCCGCAATATAGTTTACTAAGCTACCTGGTGTGAACCGACTGCTACACAGCTTTACAAGCTCAGCTTGATGATCTGCCGCAGCTTCCCCGATCCATTCCGCAGCTTGCGCCTTACTGTCCGGTTTCACTTCAAAGGTTGTTCCTTGAACGCTGAGCGGGTTGTATCCATCTGCTTGAATCAAGCTATAGAACATTTTAATATTGAAGCTACCAACCTGAGGATTAAAAAACACGTCATTCCGACGATTCTGGTTCATATCGCGGAAGTTTCCATTCCCCTGTGAATAATATTCTGGAGCGAGTGAGAAGAAGTTGTAGTCACGCTCCAAATCGCCATGCTTACGCGAGTACAGATGAACTACAAAACCATCTTCGCCATTGTCGAAGATAAAAGGATAACCTCCACGCAGGAAATTATCGAGATAAGACTGACGGCAATAGGCATCAAATACTGCCGATGAAGTGTGAGTGGCAATGTCTGCTGTTAAATCTTCCGTCAGGCCTGCAGCCTCTTGGGATTTAGACAGGATATATTCATCACGGCATAATAACTCTGCTTTCTTATTGATTTTATCGATGTCATTTACATGCCCAACCAAAGTATTCAGGATCAAACTGCTGCCCGGTGCCAAACGTCTAGCCACCCCACTAAAGCCGCAAGGAACTTTGTTGACCGGATATTGCGGAAGCTCACTCAGTTCCGAAAGAGTTAATCCTGCAAAGCGGTCTGGGTAAGTAAGAGAGGTATTGCCGCCAAAGACAACCTCGAAATCCACGATTGGCGAGACTTTTTCTCCTTCTCCAGTAAACGACAGATAGAAATGTCCATTTGTAATTTCGCTAACCTGCGCACTATCATTTGTGCTGGAACGCAGTTTATAGAAGGGAATACCATTCTCAAGATTGTATACGTCCATCCAGCTGCGCAGCAGGTTACCTATTTCCTTGTATCCACTATTTTCTACTCCGTAAGGTAAAATCTCAGGCAGACCATCCATCAGCTCCAGCTCAATTTCTTTGCCACCGATGTTCTCAATCTCTACGCGGCGCACCAATGCAGCATAATCGTCATTTGGCAGATTGAAGTAGTGTACGGTTGTCTTCAGACCATGCCCGGCATGGCTTTCTTCAATGGTAAGTCCGTTAGGCAAAATGGTCATGATCCGCTTGGCGGCAGGATCTGGACGCGCCGATTGAAACGGCTCATAAATCTCCTGCTCACCTTTTATTTTAATAAAGGTTCGGAACCCGGTGGTTCCTACATCTTTATAAGAGATGTTTGCTGGCGAGAATTCCATGATCGGCGAATTTTTATCGCGTACCCCAAAGCTACAAATCGCTTGCCCCCGGTTCACATAAAAAGTCCACATTGGAATTCCTTTCAGGCCTGCAAGACCCGGCAAGAAACTGGAGAAGGGCTTTCCTGTGTCAAACTGCTCCATTACAAATTTACCAGAATCGAAATAATAATTACTCACGATAATGTCCTCCTAAACTGTTAATTATTTATGAAATCAGATGCGTTACGATAGAATGAGGCGATAGCTCGCAGCTGGCAATCTCTTCGCCTAGACCTAGCGTTACACTGTGCACTTCTTCACTTTCATTCATCAGTACAACAGCAATGCTACCGTCAGGATTACGGAATGCTGTGGTTAGGATACCTTCCGCTTCAGACGTAAATCCGATCCGTACCGCACCTGGCGCAATGAATTTACTGAAATGCCCAATGTAATAATAGGAGCTGTTATAGTGCACTTCATCCGTTGTCGTATCTGCAATAATCGGCGCATCACAGAGATTGCCTACATGGTTGGGGCCTCCAGTCTCATCCAGTACCAGGTTCCAGTCCAGGTATCCCTCTGTCCATGCATTGAGATCTCCAATCATATTTCTGCCGTAACGTTCGCCAGTAAACCATTCCCCCAGCTTAACGCCGCCCTCTTGGCAGCCCTCTGTGAACAACAGATGCTTATCAGGAAAT
>DJUJ01000006.1:321-698 GCA_002438345.1 Paenibacillus sp. UBA6285 | reverse complement strand
TCCGAGGCACGTTCAACCATAATATCGCGGTTATGATCCCAGATTACAATGTTCACATCCGAATGGCCGGTCTGATGCATTACCGGTCCAAGATGATTTTTAACAAAATCCCGTTCCTCTTCCGCACTATAAATACAAGAATCCCAGACCTGAACGGCAGCCGGCTCATTCTGCACGGAAACCGCCCAAATCGGTACTCCCTCTTTCCCATAAGCTTCAATGAACTTCGTATAGTAGCGTGCCCAAACTTCCGCGTATTCCGGCTTTAGTGATCCACCGTTATTCATTTCTCCATTTGTTTTCATCCATGCCGGAGGACTCCAAGGAGAGGCCAACATCGTAAATGGACCGCCTCTTACCTGCATGGCATCTTTAAT
>DJUJ01000006.1:0-275 GCA_002438345.1 Paenibacillus sp. UBA6285 | reverse complement strand
CGCCCACTTGTGATCATGAGAGATATCAAAAGTAGCTAGCTCTGTATCATGATCAGCAACATACGTATAATTTCCGAGGGCAAAATCACAGCTGTGAATATGAACACGGCCCATGCTATAGCCTAATCCCTCTACAGGATGGAAATAGCGATGAATAACCTCTGCCCGTTTCTCGGAGCTCAGACGTGATAACGTATAAGCTGCAGCTTCAGTGAAAGCGCCGCCAAATCCAATCATCTTTTGAAACTCCTGCTCTGGCTTAAGCTCCACATCGG
>DJUJ01000234.1 GCA_002438345.1 Paenibacillus sp. UBA6285 | reverse complement strand
CAAGTTTACGTCCATCTGGACGAACCTTATCATGCGTGATTAGACGTCTTACTTCATCCTTCACGATATCATGTAGGACTTCTTTAACATCTTTCAGAAGCTCCGGTGCTTCTATGTACTTCTCTACGAAATACGCAACCGCTTCATCATTAACGACATCAATCGCTTCCTGACGCGCATGTTTTTCAACAATTTTAACGGCTTCCACCAGACGAGCCTCAGCAAATGCACGTACCTCAGTATTCACGTCAGCATTCACTGCATGTAGCTTTACAGCCATCTTTTCTTTACCAACCACTTTGACCAGTTCTTCAATGGTTGCAACGATCTTGCGGATTTCATCATGACCGAACATAATCGCTTCGAGCATCACATCTTCCGTCACTTCGTTCGCTTCTGCTTCAACCATCATGATTGCGTCCTTCGTTCCAGCAACCACTACATAAACATCACTGATTGCTTGCTGAGACATATCCGGATTGATCACAAACTCTCCATTAATCCGTCCTACAGCAACGCCGCCGATTGGTCCATCAAAAGGCACATCGGAAATACTAAGTGCAGCTGAAGTACCGATCATAGCATCAATATCTGGTGCGCAGTCCTGATCCACACTCATTACCAAATTGAGAACTTGTACATCATTACGGAATCCTTCAGGAAACAGTGGGCGAATCGGACGGTCTGTCAATCGACTGGACAGAATCGCTTTTTCACTCGGTCTGCCTTCACGTTTAATAAATCCGCCAGGAATTTTACCTACCGCATATAATCTTTCCTCATAGTTAACTGTAAGCGGGAAAAAATCCAGATCCTTAGGCTCTTTCGAAGCCGTAACGGTACATAATACCGAAGTATCCCCATAACGTACCATAACGGCTGCGTTTGCTTGTTTAGCTAGGCGGCCCGTTTCCAGCACAAGGCGTCTTCCGCCTAGCTGCATTTCTACACGTTTTTCCATAAATACCTCCTTGAATAGTAGTAGACCCGCAGTCAAATATAGCAGGTTCACAAATCGATCTAATGAATCGGAAAGGCTTGTCCCTAAGCTAAAAACGCCTTCGGCGTCCTTANNCTTATACTTTCTTATAATTTAAGGTATGTAGCCTGTTCTGTATGCATATAAGAAGAAACGGCTAAGTCTTACAGATGATGTAAAGTGGCCGTTTTTACGAATAATCTCATCAGTCTTGCTATAAAGTTTGCCCTAAATTTTCAAAAAGCAACCCAGCTGTCCCGCTGTCGCTCCGAGAAGGACATACGGTATACAACCAGGCTGCTTTAAGAGTAATCTTATGGAAAATTAACGACGCAATCCCAGTCTTTCGATCAGGGCGCTGTAACGTCTGATGTCTTTGTTTTTCAAATACGCCAGAAGTTTACGACGTTGTCCAACCATTTTCAACAATCCGCGACGGGAGTGATGATCTTTCTTGTGCGTACGCAAGTGGTCAGTCAAATTAACGATGTTCTCCGTTAGGATAGCAACTTGCACCTCAGGGGATCCAGTATCGGATTCGTGAGTTTTGTGCTCGTCGATCAATTGATGTTTACGTTCTTGAGTCAATGCCATCCTGTTCACCTCCTTCAATATAATCGCCATTAGCCTCGTCACCGTCGGTGAGAACGTGCAACCAAGCTAAGGTTATGTTGCTGTAAGCCAGCAACGTTTATTAGTATAGCATCTCCATTAACAAAAGTAAACGGCTTGTCCGAGATGACTATAGATTATATCCCAAAATCTTCTTCGCGGTTTCTGCATCCTCACCGATCTGGGTGATCAATGCGCCTATGGATTCGAATTTCCGTTCCGGACGAATGTAAGATACTAATTCTACCTTGAGTTCTTGATCATACAAGTCACCGTCGAAATCAAATAGATGAACTTCAAAACTTGGAGTCAATACCCCTTCATGAAAAGTAGGTTTTACACCCACANNGAACTTTATCATTATAAAAGACTCGGACCGCATATACACCCTTAGTAGGAATGACAAAATAATCACTAAGCTTCAAATTGGCTGTTGGAAATCCAATCGTACGCCCTCTCTTCTCACCATGTCCCACTGTTCCACGCAGATGATAACAACGACCGAACCACGAGTTCGCCAGCCCTAAATCCCCGTTCTGGAGACTTTTACGAATACCGGAGCTACTAACCTTCTCACCTTCAAGAAGAAAAGGAGGAGCAACCTCTACATTCATAACACCTTCACCCAGCTTGCGAAGCATCTCAACATCGCCTTCACCTTGATAACCAAAACGAAAGTCAAAGCCGACAACTGCAGTTACAATATGTAGCGGTAAAAGCATAACAGAGACAAAATTCTGTGGACTAACTCGGGAAAGCTGCTCATTAAATTCAATAACATATAAGATATCGACACCCATACTAGCAAGAATCTCTTGCTTTTCTAAGGGTGGCGTCAAATACCCTTCATAATCACCCTTACCCATAACATCTTTAGGATGGGGATGAAATGTAAGGACTGCAGCCGGTACACCTTGTTTACGGGCTAGGGCCACAGCGGATGTAATGACGCTGGCATGTCCACGATGCAATCCGTCAAACTGCCCTAGAGCAGCCACTTGAGGCTGAGCCCACTCTGCAGCAGTCTCCGGAGACATCGGATAGGTTAACGTTACGGTTCTCACGCTGTTTCTCACCTACAATTCACTTGGTAAAATTGATTTAAGCTTGTGCAAACACCTTCACTGGAGCGATTGCACCTGTATCTTCCNNTTCCAAGAAATCCACCTTGAAGATCGTATAGCCGAAATTGACCGTTCACCTTCACTTCTGGAGCAATAAACCGTGAGGACAAACGCTGACCCTGCAGCGCCGCCTTCTTTTTCTCATCCATTACAGTATGCTTAGGCATATGAGAAATGGCCTCGTCTGCAGCGATTAAGTGCTCTTCCAATGTTCCGGCTTCCTTGTGAGTCGCAATATCCTCTAGAGAAAGGCAATGACTAGCTGAAATCCCTGCCGACATCGTTCTCTCTAGCTTTACCATAACACCCGGAANNCCGGAAGCCCAAGTGCTCGGCCGATATCAACACAGAGGGTACGAATGTATGTGCCTTTAGAGCAAAGCACCCGGAATGTGATATCGGGATGATTGCCTTCCCAAGTCATATCCGTCATTTCAATTTCATAAATCTCTACTTCACGGCTTTTGCGTTCAACGGTTTTACCTTCTCTTGCCAACTCATAAAGACGTTTGCCGTCAACTTTCACCGCAGAATACATCGGTGGAATCTGAGAAATAACACCTTTAAATGAGGCAAGCACTGATAGAATTTCTTCCTCAGTTACATGAACCTCATCTACAGTCTCTGTAATGGTACCCGTTAAATCCTCCGTATCACTGGACATTCCCAGTCTCAGTGTTGCCACATATTCTTTGGGCAACTCCTGAATATACTCTACAACACGAGTAGCACGCCCTAGACAAAGCGGTAACACACCAGTCACCTGAGGATCAAGTGTCCCCGTATGTCCGATCCGTTTCATGCCGAGAATACGACGCGCCTTGGCCACAACATCATGTGAAGTGAAGCCTGCAGGCTTGTAAACCGCCAGTACACCTTCTAATTCACTCATAAATGACGTCTTACCTCCTCAAGCACCTGGGCTATTGCCTCTTCGAGTGTAGCTTCTATACGCGCACCTGCAGCACGGGTATGACCGCCGCCTCCAAACGTTTGCGCTAGATCAGCCACGTCCACCTTACCAGCAGAACGCAAACTAACTTTGACCGCACGTTCATGAATGACTTTGAACAGAATTCCTACTTCCACACCACGAATATTGCGAGGGTAGTTCACGATCCCTTCCAAATCTTCATTAGCAGCAGCACATTCGATCATATCCTCCGGTGTAACATACAGCCAGGCTATATCCCCATCGGGTGATAATTGAAGAGTATTTAACGCTTTATTTAAAATTTTGACCTGCGGCAATGTCATTTCTTCAAGTAATGTCTCAGCCAGTTCAGGACCATTAACGCCATAAGAAAGAAGTTCAGACACGGCTGCCATTACTTTTGGTGATGTGTTGGTATATCGAAATNNCTGTATCTGTCAAGAGACCTGTGTATATTGCTGTAGCAATATCAATGTCCCATTCAATCTCGAACGTCTTCAGCAGATCGAACAAAATTTCCGCAGTCGCAGCAGCATCCGGTTTGATTAAATTTACAAGTCCATAACCGTTGTTAGTGGGGTGATGGTCAATGTTCAGGATTAGAGCATCATTCGCAAAATAGCGATGGGTCAGTCCAACTCGCTGAAAATCAGCACAATCCACACAGATCACATTGCTGTATTGACGGGGCGGCTCACTAGAGGCCATATTGATGATTTCATCCGAATGCCATAAGTATTCCATCCGCTTCGGTATCGGTCCTTCATTCAGCATAGTGTATTTTTTGCCCAGACATGAGAGAAGCCAGCCCACCGCTAGGGTGGAGCTGACTGCATCTCCGTCCGGCTGAACATGCGACACTACAAGGTAATCGTCGTGTTCCAGCAGAAACTCACGGGTCTGCTGGAGACTTTGTTCATAGCTCTGCATTCGCCGTCTCCTTTATAAAGGTCGTTCAAAATAGCTTCAAGCTATTTTGAACTCCTTTTATTACCTATTTCTAATCGTTCTTATGAAGCTCTCCGAGAAGTTTCTCGATATGACTGCCATATGCGACAGATTCATCGATCTTGAAGATCAGTTCCGGTGTGTGCCGGAGGCGAATTGCCTTGCCAAGCTCTGAGCGAAGAAAACCATTTGCTTTTTCAATCGCTTTAAGTGAACCTGCCTTCTGTTCTTCATCCCCGAATACGCTTAGGTATACTTTCGCTTGCGAAAGATCGTTAGTCACGTCTACGCCAGTTACAGTTACAAAACCGATTCGTGGGTCTTTCAGTCCACTTTGGATAAGTTGACTAAGCTCTTTCTTGATCTGCTC
>DJUJ01000224.1:59309-75530 GCA_002438345.1 Paenibacillus sp. UBA6285 | reverse complement strand
CAGGGAGTTTTTCCCTAATTACTCTGTAGCTAACGCCTTCGACGTCCCTATAAGGACGGAAAACCTTTAAGCGAGAAATAGAAGGATAATTTATAGCGTAAGCATATAAATTATCCTTCTATTTCAAAAAAAAGATGCCTCTTTTTGAGATGGCATCTGTTTCTCGAAGATATAAGTCCACCCTAACGGCGAAGAAAGTTACTACTTCTTAATGCGTAAGCACAAATTCATCCAGCATCTTACCATCCACATCAAATGCCTGATACGTTAATGTATTACCGGAAACGCTAATCCCTGCGAACATTTGCTTGTAGTTTTGAAAGTGAACTTTATGGTAGAACTGATCTTCTTTTTTCTCATTAAACTTCCCACCAGATGCATTGGTCACAACATATACCGTACCTCTTTTAGCACCTACCGGATTCTCACCTTCAGGGACGATTTTCCCAGCCCGTAACGGGAAGGATCTGGAGTACTCATGATTATGACCCTGCAGCACCAAATCGACCTCATACGCATCAAAAATATCTATCCAATCTTCAACCTTCTTAAATGAATTCCCCCCGTACGCCGGACGGTGCATCGCAACGATTTTCCATTCCTTATCTGTGTTCTTCAAATCTTGCTTCAGCCACTCGGTTTGTTTTTTCAAATTACTCTCCGTATTCAATACAGATACATGTACAGGACCGTAATCGAAGGAATACGAGGTGCCTGCAATAGAACCTTTTGCCCCGTTATCTGGCAGGTTGAAATGGGAAGTAAAATCCTTCGCATCGTCATCCACCTCATCATGATTTCCTGTAACAGGCATTAAGGGTATCCCAGAAATCAAGCCTTGCACGTTTCCAAAAAATTGATCCCAGCCCGCAGAATCCTCCGGGTTCTCCGTTAAGTCACCGTTATGCACAATAAACTTGGCCTCTGGAAAGGTCTGCAAAGCCTTGCCCAATGTCTTCCCCCACAGTTTAAAATCATTCGTTGTCTCCCCTTGGGAATCCGTAACGTTGATAAATGTAACACTATCTAGTCCTGTCTCTTCCGTGGAGAATTCCGTAACTGTACTCCATTCCCCCTCAACGCCACTGCCCACTCTGTAAGAATATAACGTCCCAGGCTCAAGTCCTGTAACCTCTGCTTTGTGAACACCTCTAGTACCATTGTCTGTTTTTATGGAGCTACTATTTGCTTCTACCCTTAATACATCCGAATTTGCAAAAGAGGACGCCTGTCCCTTTACTAACTCCAGAACTCCTGCGGCATTGGAATTGCTAGTATACCAAGTAAACGCACGACTCGTGCCCGCATCTCCCTTAAAGGTGGTAACAAGATCATACGGGGCTGATGATTTCGCGGAGCTCCCGGATTTGAACCACTCCATCCCAACAGCCACCAAGATCAGAATAATCACTACTACCCCTAGGATGATGGCGAATTTATAGTCTTTCATCACGGTTCCTCCTTAAGTCTTCTCTCTAGTCTTCTAACNNAGCCTTCTAGAAAGTCAGAAGTCAAATCTATATCTCCATACTTTTGTTAACGCAGTGTAAACATTCAGCTAACATTCAGTCTATTTTAAGTTAAGCATAAGGTCTGTCTCCTAGAATTAGTTGTGCAAGAAGGTTAGCTAACGACAGAGATAGAGATAGAAACGAGGTGGGAAAATGAGTAACAAGCTTCAATTCCGGCATGAGCTAAAATTCTTCATTAACTATCATCAATACCTTATATTGCGCCAGCGATTACAGAGCTTGATTGATACAGACCAGCACGCCAATGAGAGTGGCGAATATCATATTCGCAGTTTGTATTTTGACGACATCAACAACACGGCGCTTGCCGATAAACTCGGAGGTCTCAGAGAACGCGCCAAATATCGTATTCGTATCTACAACATTCAAGACAATATCATTCACTTTGAGAAAAAAATCAAAATGGACGATTATATCGCCAAAATCAAAGAGCCACTGACCCGTCAAATGTACAACGAGATCATGGCAGGCAACTATGAGGTGCTGAATGTCCCGGACAGTCCACTGTTCATGGAATTATACAATCAGATGCGTCATAACCTGCTTCGGCCGAAGGTCATCGTGGATTACGTTCGCGAGCCCTATGTTTGCCACAACGGCAATGTGCGGATCACGTTCGATAAGGAATTACGTACCGGTCTGCATTCTACGGATATTTTTGATAAGGATTTGCATCCGATTCGAGCGATTGATGAGAACTTCATTATTTTTGAAGTGAAATTCGATGAGTACATTCCGGAATACATTAAAATTGCGCTGCAGTTAGAGGGGCTGAACAAACAGTCCGCTTCAAAATACGTGATCTGCCGCAAATTATTAAAAACCAACACTTGGGAGGATTATTGATTATGAATGCATCACTAGCAACACTAGCAGCAACCGCAACAACAGATACAACCACAAATACTTTTTCAGATATCATTAAAAATTCGGTGATTGACAATTTTGTCTCCGATATAAGCATCTCGAAAATGCTCATCACTTTAGGTGTGGCTTTTCTGATTGGCTACTTTATTTATCTGCTCTACAAACGTGTATTTAGCGGAGTGTTATACTCCAAAAGCTTCAATGTCTCCCTAATGGGTATGACCATGATTACAGCCACTGTCATTATTGCCATCAACTCTAACCTTGTTCTGTCTCTCGGTATNNTGGTCGGCGCATTGTCCATCGTTCGTTTCAGAACGCCGATCAAAGACCCAACAGATCTGATCTTCTTATTCTGGGCAGCAGTCGCAGGGATCGTAACTGGCGCAGGATTCTTCACTTTGGCTATTGTTGGTTCAATCATCATCGGTCTAATTCTATTCCTGTTCATTAAACATTCTTCTATCGAAACACCATACTTGCTAGTCATTAACTGCGATAGCGACGAGAGTGAACGTGAAGTACACAACCATATCACCAAATCCGTGAAACGTTACAACGTGAAGCAAAAAACAGTATCCGCAAACAATATTGAATTAACACTCGAGCTCCGTCCGGATGATAAAGTAGGTGGATTTGTCAACACAGTCTCCGACCTAAAGGGAGTCAAAAATACACCTCTAATCAGCTATAGCGGCGACTATGTATCCTAAACACAATAAGATGAAAGGCGGTGCCCCAGATGAAAGCAAGAGGTAAGTCTATCCTGCTGAGTCTTTGTTGCCTGCTGCTGGTCATCGCTGTAGCTGGGTGCCAGAACGCAAGTCCATCTGCAACAAACGAAACTGCAACAGATTCTCAGGAAAAGAAAGTCTCGAGCGACGAGAAAAGTCTAGACGAGCAGGTCTTTCCAAAAGACAAGGTCGTCGATGTCAAAATCACTTTAGACCCGGATGATTTTCAGGATATGCTGGATAATGGCAGCGCGGAAGAATATAAAACCGCATCCGTTGAGTACAACGGGATTAAATTCGATAACGTAGCCGTACGAACCAAAGGAAATCTCAGTCTCAGAAGTGTAGTACAGATGACGGACTCTGACCGCTACAGCTTCAAAATTTCTTTTGATGAATATGTGAACCAGAATTTATTTGGCATCACAAAGATCAACCTAAATAACAATTACAGCGATGCTTCTTATATGCGAGAATTTCTAACCTATGAGCTCGCTGAGAGTGTCGGACTTCCGACGCCGAAATATTCCTTCGTCAATGTGTACGTCAACAATGAACTGAAGGGCTTCTACCTCGCGGTGGAACAGATCGGCGACGCTTATCTGGAACGCAACTTTGGGAACTCTTACGGAGCTCTTTATAAAGGGGAAATGACCGGTCAGGGCAGTGACTTGACTTGGCTTGGTGACGATCCTTCCCTCTATACCGGACTAGTAATGAAATCGGATAAATCCAACGATGATATTCTGATCGATATGCTGAATGAACTCAATAACGGCACCGATTATGAAAAATACATCGACGTAGAGGAATCGCTGAAGTATATCGCTCTAAATGCGGTAACGGCTAATATGGACAGTTATTTAGGTGGTAATAAGCAAAATTATTACCTATATGAAGACGATGGGGTCTTCTCTATCTTGCCGTGGGATTATAATATGGCTTTTGGCGGCATGGGCAGCGCAGATGTACTGATTGACGAGCCTACTCAAGGCGCATTGGCAGAACGTCCTCTGATTGCGAAGCTACTTGCTAACGACGAATACAAAACGAAATATCACGAAATTGTTAGCGAAATGATTAATGGCTATCTAGTAGATGATACGTTCCAAGCTCGGATGGATCAGCTGAACACGATGATTTCCAGCTATGTCAAAACGGATCCATCCGCCTTCTACACCTTCGATCAGTATGAAGAAGGGATTAAGTCTGTTAAGACCTTCATGTCGAACATGGCGAAAAATATCCAGCAACAGCTCAATGTCACCATACCTTCCTCCGGAGACGGATCAGGAAGCGGTATGGGTGGTGGTGGCGCTAGGAATGGCGCAGCTGCAGGTGCCACTGGTGCTGGGCAAGGCGCGAACGGCGCGAGTAACGGACAGAATGGCGCGGGGGTGGATCAGAGCGCGGGCACTGGCGGTACGGGCGGAGCTAACGCGGGAGCTGAGAGGACAGGTGCGGGCGGTGTGGTTGCTGCTGCGCCGAACGCCGAAAGCGGGCAAGCTGCCACGGATGGGCAGGCTCCTCAAGGCGGCGCAGGTGGTGAGCCCGGGGCCATGGGCGGATCGGCTATCCCTAATGCCGGCGCGGGTCCTGGCAGTAACACGCAAGCAGCAGCTGGCGGGCAGACTAATACCGACGGGCAGGCTGCTCAAGGTGGATTCACCGGCGGACCTGGCGGTGCACCGGGTGCCATGGGTGGACCAACTATCCCTGAAGGTGGAGATGGTCCTGGCGGTGGTGGTATGGGTGGTAACTTTGGCGGCGGTGCTGGCGCTATGCAGCAAAAAGGCAGCACAAGTGAAGCCATCACTACTGGAGTCGCGATACTTCTCCTACTGCTGACTGCAATCTTTGTGACCTTCTATAAGCGGAAACGGTTATAGATAAGTAAAAAGTTTTTGCACAACAAAAAAATTCATAAAATGAGCTTCCGTCGTTTATTGACGGGGGCTTATTTCATGAATTGAATTATTTTGCCTTAAAAATCATATTGCCCAAATCTCCACATACAAAAAAAAACTGCGAACAGTTCCATACTTCACTAGAAACTGTTCACAGGTATAAGATCAAACTTTTGTCTAATCAAAGTATCTAACCCTGATCACGGAATACAACGATCCCCTCTTACTCTTTCCGCCCGCGCAATATACTTATGGCCGCTATTAAAAAGGCTAGTAAAGATATCCCGACTGCGATGTAGACCATTGGGTTGACACTGTTTGATTTTTCCTCATCTTTCATGATAGCGTTGTGCTCTTCCATGCTCATCGAATTGTCAGTGACATTGGAACCGTGAGAATGTTCATCCCCACCGGTGGCTTGTACAATTGAAGTAATAGAATGCGGATTCTCTGCTCCAGCCTCACCAGACCATTGCACCAAGCTTCCATCGGCATAGTGTTGATAAGCATCCCATGCGATGTCGCCAGCGGCATCAGGGTTCTTTGCCGTAAAGTAGAAACGTTGGAATTGCCCCTTCTGAATGCCCTCACTATTAGCTATCCAGCTAACCTTATTCCCATCAATGGTAACATCCCATCCGGGTGTAGCCTCATATTGTTTGAACTCTGCACCTGCTGGAATTCGTAGATCAACCTGTACAGTGGCCACATCTTTTTCTGAAGGGACTTTAAGCGTGTACGTCTCCCATGCTCCGGTACTGGATTGTGCTGGTGCCACGGTTACGTGCGCGCTAGCCACGGCTACGAACAGTAGTAGTGTTGCAGCAGCTGGTGCGAATAGAGTCATTATTTTGCGAGATAATCTGTTCATCATTAGCCTCTTCTCATCAATAATTATATAACTTCGTCCTTAACTACTTGCTATACATCTTTCGAAAAATCCCGTTTTCGCGAAGCAAGCCCTTGCTCCAAGGCATAACGCGTCAGCTGTGTTCGGTTTTGGAGTTGAAGCTTTTGGAGGATGTTTTTCAGATGGTTTTTTACGGTATGCTCCGAAATCCCCAAGCTCAAGGCAATCTCCTTATTCTTCGATCCAGAAGATACACAGCTTAAAATTTCTTTCTCTCTTGCTGTCAATGACTCCCCTTCATCCGTTACAGAGGGCACGGTAAACTCCTTCAAGATTTGAAAAGCCAGCTCCCGACTTAGAGGCGCTTCTTCATTAACAATGGCCTGCAAATATTGAATCCAGGTGGAAGGCGCCAGATTCTTTAGCAAATACCCCTGTGCTCCTTGCTTCAGCGCTTCGAGGAGATGGGAAATCTCGTCCGATACCGTAACGATAACGATTTTGACATAGGGATATTCCTGCTTGATTCGGCGAGTAGTCTCCAAACCGTCCATCACCGGCATCTGAATGTCGATTAGAATGAGATCAGGCATCCATTGCGCTGTGAAAGCGATCGCCTCAGCACTACTCTCCACTACACCAATAACCTCAAAACTATCATCCATGGACAAAATCTCGCACATCGCCTCACGTGCATGCACATGATCGTCCACAACTAAAACCCGGTATCGGCTCATGAACTGACTTCCCCTTTCGTAATTTCAACCTGGGTGCCTGTGTCACCAGACGTCAGCCTAAGCTTCCATCCCATCCTCAGGGCGCGTTCCTTCATGATCTGAAGTCCGTAGCTACCATTCATTTCAAATGGATCATGCTGAAATCCTTCTCCATTGTCTGCAACAACTACACACCAGCTTTTCTCATCGCCAGCACCAGTAATTGAAACCAGTCCAGCTCGTGTATGCTTACGAACATTAATGATCGCTTCGCGGATACAGGATAACAATTCTGATTTTTCTGAAGGGGAGAGCGCATCATCTCGCAGGCTCCAATCGAGAGAGGCTTCGATCATAATCTCATTTGCCATCTGGGCTAGCTGATCTTTTACCGACTGTTCCAATGAAAAAGAACTCTGCTCAGAGACCGGAATCTTCAGATTGGCGATGGCCTGCCGCACATAACGATTCACCTCATGGACCGTCTTTTTGATCTGATCCACACTTTCCTCACTGACTTCACCATTCTTGCGGCTTGCTTCTAGTCGGTCGATTTTGACAGATAAGAGAAATAAAGATTGCGCCATCCCATCATGCAGTTCCTTGGCTAGACCTTCACGAGCTTTCATTGCGTCTTTAAGCGCACGTTCCTGCTCCAGCTCCCGCTGATTCCGCTCCATAAGAGAGAACAGAGGGACTAACAATACGAGACTGACCAAAAACACAAGAACCGGCGTCAAATAGTTCCCCAAGTCCATAGAAATATAAGGCATTAGAAACTGATGACGCACAATCTCCCAGATACCCACCATTAGCGTTGGCAGTAACAGGATCATATACTTTATTCGTTTATACGTTGCCGTCCCCTCCCGCACATCTTATGCTTAACAATATCACCGTCTCATCCCAGCTACATGACTCGATCGGGCTATATAGACCTACCGATGTTACAAATTTAAGTATTTTAAAAGATGATTGCTGACATTTATAATATCATAAGCAAGCTTTCTTATATTGTAGTAAAAAAAAGATACATCTCACGATGCACCCAATCATTTCTACGTTTACAGCGAAGTCATGCCTATAGTGGCGAAGTATAACGTCCATATTGGATGTCCATTTCCTTAAACGAATCTCTTTCTTTTTTCAGAAAAAACGTATTTACTCCCTCTGAACCCCACCAATTCATGCCGAGNNTGCCGAGTAGTGGACCTTCTGAGGTATCAGCAGCAAAAAGAATTGAGAACATCTCAGGTATAACTTCCCCGCCATCATCCACCCGCCAGACCGAGTATTCATCCCCTTGAATCACCGCTGGATAGTCCATGAAGGTAAATTCATCTTTTTCTTTCCAGACGAGGCTAAATAACATATCCTGATCCAGCCTCACGAATTGAACGAGATACAGCTGCCGATCTGTAGATAGGTCTGCTAGCTTCCAAATTTTCTGAATTTTACGTTTTTTCGTATCTACAATACGTAGCCGAATACTTTCTTCCACAGTGGACAAATCTTGTTGACCCTCTATAGATTCAATAGGCAAAAGAGCATCAACCTCAAAGTCTGCTTGATCCGTCAAATAGTAGGTTTCATCCGGGGCCGCACTTGCCTCTTCCACTGTATAAAGATAACCCGCCAGATTCACAAAATTATGCGCCATCTCCCGGCCATTGCTGCCCTCTGTTCCATCCTGCCACTTATTAAATTTCAGCTTCAGCACTTTGCCCTGATCACCGATGGCCTCATTTAATTGTGCCATCTCCTGATCCAACCCTTTTTCATGCCCGGTTACTAGAATATTCCGCCCTTCGGCATCCGCAAAGCCAAAATTCGCCTTCAGATTCGCAGTATCTAGATAAGCCACTGTCTGCTGCATGCTTGGAGTTGATGATGGCTCTGCGCTTGGTGGAAGAGTTGGAGAAGTCTGTACAGTTTCCGCACTTTGTTCCGGTGTTGACTCNNACCAACATAAGAACAATAAAGAAACTTACCATGAGCTTATTCATTCTTATTCCTCCAAACGAAGTTAGAATATTCCCATGCTCAAGTAACGGTCCCCCGCATCAGGTGCAATACACAGCACTCGCTTGCCGGGTCCGAGGCGCCGTGCTTCCTGCAATGCCGTCCATACTGCGGCACCACCGGATGGGCCAAGCAGAATCCCTTCCTGTGCAGCCAGCGTTCTTACCGTTTTCAGTGCATCTTCATCCGTAACTTGAACGATTTCATCGTAGACCTTCGTATTCAGAATGGCAGGTATAAAGCCAGGACTGGTTCCAACCAGCTTATGCGGTCCGGGCTTTCCCCCGGATAACACTGGTGAGCCTTGCGGCTCAACAACAAGAATACGAATATCAGGAAGCTGATCACGTAATACTTCCCCAGTTCCGGTTATCGTCCCCCCAGTTCCTGAAGAAGCAACGAACACGTCTAGCTTCCCTTCCATTTGCTCCAAAATTTCAAGAGCTGTCGTTGTCCGGTGAATATCAGGGTTCGCTTTATTCTCGAATTGCTGTGGAATAAAGCTGTTTGCCACTTCTTTCCCTAGCTCGATTGCTTTCGCTATAGCCCCCGGCATCCGCTCCGCTGCAGGAGTCAGCACAACTTCAGCACCATAAGCCTTTAAAATATTGATTCGTTCCTTCGTCATATTGTCAGGCATGACAAGAATCGCTTTATAGCATTTTGCAGCTGCATTCATCGCCAATCCAATACCTGTATTTCCACTTGTCGGCTCTATAATGGTCCCTCCGGGTTTCAGCAGCCCCTCTCGTTCAGCTTGCAAGATCAGATTATAAGCTGCTCTATCCTTTACACTGCCACTGGGATTGAAGCGTTCCAGCTTCACATATAGTTCTGCATCTTGGGATGTGGTCAACCGATTTAATCGTACAACCAGTGTATTCCCGATCAGCTCAGTTATATTGTTAACAACTAGGGATGTCATACATAGAGCCTCCTTCATTTCTTTACATACCATTCATTGTAACTGGAGAGCCATCTCCTGTCGATTCTGGAATTTGCAGGCTCCCTAAGAAAAAAGCCGCCTCCTAATACTGAGATGATAGCGTTCCGATGAGACTCAAAAACAATCCATTATTAGCTGCCAGTCATTCCTCATTCAACCTTGACTCTTGCTTCAACAAGTCTCTGATCTATACCAAGAGGTTGACCACAAACTAACTAATAATGGTGATAATATAAGTTATAGGTAGGTGGACGTCGATGGCGATTTCTATGCTTAATGTGTGGAATCTTCTCATAAAATACGAAACAACGTTGTCGTCCTTAAACTCCTCTGAATTTGAACTGAATGTTAGCTTAAAAGATAAATAGACCATTACTTCCAGCCCAGGACAGGAAATAATGGTCTTTAGAGATCATTCTATTCGTATAAATTTCCGTTCGCCAGCTCTGCCAGCTTCCCTTCATCCAGAACGCTTAGGCGTCCACGATTTCGTGTAATAATCCCTTCATCAATGAACCGACGCACGATCCGGTTAAGATGCCGATAGCTTGTGCCAAGCAATTCTGCTGTCTCTATAAGGCTAGAGGTCCGAATCTCCTCCACACGTCGATCACCGTTTTTATCGGCGAATAAAGACATCAAATAACTGGCAAATCGATTCTCTACCGGATACAACAGGTTAAGTGCAGAGGCTTGGCCGAGCGTGTGCAGCTTGTGACTAAGCTCTCCAACGAGGAAACGCAGTAGTGCTGTATTTTCCTCAAGCTCCCTAAGCAGAAGTCTTCTCTTGGCAAAAAGAATCAGGCTCTCTCCCACAGACTCCACTTGATTCTTGACAGGAAAGCGATGAAGCAGCTCCACATCCCCAATCACAGATATCGGATTTGTNNAACCGCACCAGCATAGACTTGCCGTTTGGCAACAGTGTCTGAATTTTGAGCTTGCCCTCGACCAATATGAACATCCCATCCAATTGATCGCCAACTAGGCACAGCTTTTCTTCATCCGCATAACGTCTCAACTCCATTTTATGCGTTACCAGCGGGCTAAAAATTCCGTCCAGACCGTTCTTCAATGCCAAGGCACGGACAGCTTCACGGTCATTTATCGTTTGCATGTGGTGCCCCCTCTATTGTTTGCTCAAATAAGTGTAATTTAGAATACCCCACAAAAAAAGGACATATGTCCTTTTTAATAAGGATTTCCTAAACTACCTTACATCACAACAGAGTCTACACTATATCGGATCATATTCACTTTGTGATCTTGTAACCAAAATTCTAAACTTCGATGATTGATTTTATCCACATACCCAATAATATCAGCCCCTTGCTCCCCTCGTTTATAATAAGAAGATCCGTAAGCTTCAATCACATCGTCTGCAGAAGACGCCACATGAATACCTCTGGCAGTTCTCATTGTATGATCGGAGTAGACGCTAATTAGAATGATTTTATCATCACCACGCGCTGTGGCTACTGTCGTCTCGTTATTCAAATTATAATATTGATACCGTTCAATATCGTCACGTGGCTTAGCACGATTGATCGATTCGAGGCTCTGAAGCAGCTGAATATTTCCCAGACTTTCCTGTTCTAGATTGCTGCTGGATACGCGAGAGTAATGACTTTGCCTTGGTGCATTGTATAAATAAATATGATAGATCCCATAACTTAAACCTACCGTAATAAAAATAATGATAAATGACCAGCCTTTACTAAATGGCTTCTTTTTCACTGTCCTCACACCTTCTTCTAACCTTTACTGTGCAAAATATTTCTCCAACTCACGCTGCGCCCGATACTCTGGGAAATTAAAGGACTGCCACTTCCGCTCCCTCTGAGCACCGTCCCAGCATTCGTTTTTCAAAAATTGATCTAGCATCCCGTCTTCCTTACGGCTGAACTTTATCAGAGCAGGAATGACCTCTGGTGATAGACCGACCAAATAATTTGCGTCCAGCTTACCGCTCACCTCATAACGCTCAATATTCTTATTAGCAATAATTACGTCCATCCCGATATAGTTCATTACAAAGTAAGAAGCCAGACCCAGTACAATATAACATTTAGCCAGCGGCAAACGCTGAACAGCTATCCGCAAGGCTGCAAGAATCAACAGTAATCCCATAAAAATCATAAAAGCATGAACTAAGAATCGAATCGTAGTATAGCCGTACGCTTCTTCATAAAGGGTCAGTCTGGTGTAGGCGGAATATAACATGACTGTTGAACAGCCAACCAAAATGTAGAGTAGGATATTAATGACTTTTTGGAGCAGCCCGCCCCTCTTTCCTTCTGATGCCAAAGCCAGCAGTAAAATCACGAAATTAATNNGGCGTAAAATCACGAAATTAATCGCGGTCACCATAATTAACTCGAAGAATCCACTCCGAGCGTAATCAGCATAAGAGCTTCCCTCTGGTAAAGCACCTTCCCAAGCTCCAAACAAATAAGAAAATTGGACGATCACGAACAGAACATATACCGTGTTAATGGCTAAAAGAATTGTCGTCATAATTACTGGATCAACCTTAAAGGTGTCAGGCGCCTGCTCAGGTCCATACTCCTTAGGTTGCACATTCCAGTCATAGATCTTCGAATCTACAAAGCCCCACACTAAGCCGAAAAATCCCATGCCCATAAGGAGTATCCACAGTGTCCGCACAATAATTTCACCAAATGAAATCCGATCCAGCATATTCGGCAGCCAAATTAGCACATGATGAAACACGCCATCGGCCGAAGCAAGCAGGGTAATCACAACAAGAAGTATCGGAAAAGAGATCGCAAGTCCTGTAAACACTTTCCCCAACACTTGCTTGCGCTCATCTTTCACCTTACTATCACTACTTCTTTTGATGTCCTTGAACACAGTACCCCAGTGACGAAAGTTCTGTGGAATCACATGCTCCAGCGTATCCCAAAGCATTCTGAACTGACTCCAAGAGGGGCGTTTATCACTTAGCAAATAAGTCATATGTAATAAAATAAGCACTGGGATTACTAATAGATTCAACCCAAAGTAGAACAGATTATGAAATAACACATAGGTCAGCGAGAGTAGAAAAATAGCTCCGAACCAGAAATAACTGAGTTTGGTAAGTTTGCGCAATTTACTCTTAGCATAATAAAGCATGTACGCATAGAACAGACAAACAAAGATAGGATAAGATACACCTGGCAACTTTCCGTAGAACAAATACTGATGAACAATCGCCAGTAGGAGGGCAACAATTAATGCGGCAAGTGATCGATTAAGCATAAGTCCCGTTTCATCGATCATGGTAAACACCCCCATATTCTTACTTTCTTATCCTTATTTTAAGTGATAAAATAAGAAAAAAAAGAGAAAGAATTTTTATATAATTTCCTATTTTCTGAAAGGGACCTAAACAATGAAGTTGCATAACCAATATTTAAAGCTGCACTCTCAGTTTGGGGGAGCAACAGAAATCTCAGTTACGATGGATGAGCTAGCATTGACCTTCGGATGTACACACCGCAATGCCATGCATATTGTGAATAAAATGATGCAGCTGGAATGGGTCCAATGGACGCCTAAGCGCGGACGTGGAAGCCGTTCCTTATTACAGTTCCTTGTCCCCTCTGAAGAAATTGCGCTTCAATCCATGATGCAGGCCATTAGCCGTAAAGATGTTCACAAAGCCATTGAAGGCATCAAAACCCATGCCTGCTCCTCCTCGTTGCAGGATACATTACAAGGTTGGCTGCTGACCTATTTTGGTCATCATTCCGAAATCCGTAGCGACAAACAGATTGATACCCTGCGGCTTCCCATCACCCAGCAGCTACATACTTTCGATCCGCTCCATATGAATCTGCTGGCGGAGTCCTTTGTTTCCAGTCATGTCTTCGACGGNNGTAATAAGATTGCACCTAGTCTCGCTCACGCCTGGGAAGTGGATGAGAGCCGTACCATCTGGACTTTTTTTCTGCGCAAGGAAGTATTGTTCCATCATGGAAAAGTACTGACAGCTAAAGATGTAGTCTATTCCTTCGGACGGCTGATGCGAACCTCTAAGCGGACACTCTATAGCTATATTTTCAAAGAAATCCAGTGGGTCACCGCGCTGAATCCATCCACCGTTCAAATTACTCTTAAGCAGCCCAATGAGCTATTTCTCCCCTTTTTGTGCACGAGCAGAGCCGCTATTGTTCCGCGTGATTTAGAAGGAATGGACGAACCTAGCTTTGGCCGCAGACCGGTCGGAACAGGGCCATTCAAGGTTGTGGAAATGAACGAGGACACTTGCGTGCTCGAGGTTTTTCCTTATTATTTCCAAGGACGAGCTCATTTGGATCGAGTTGAAATACTCTATGTTCCGTGGGATACCGAGGTGGGTTCCTCAGATGCAGGTTCGGCTTTTCATGTGATTCAGAATCCTTCATCCACCAATTCTTCATCTTGGAGTCGGATTCATTCGGAGTCCTTCATTCGTAAATTTGTTACCTGCAACACGCAAAAAAAAGGACCGCTTAGCGACCCCCTTCTTCGGGCAAAGATCGTATCCTGTTTAAAAGACGATTCAGCTTCCATAACGCAAGAGGCGATGGAGGATCAAGAAATCAAACTGCAAATATCGACCATACCGCAATATGCCTCCGATGCTGAATTCATTGCCGCTACACTTGAGCGTCAAGGTTATTCGTGCACTGTTGTTTCCGTGTCTCCAGAGGAATTCAAAGGACCGGTCCGACTGGAATCTGACCTGATTGTTTTCTCTTTATTTCGTGACGAGGATGAACAGCTTCGTTTATTTGATCTATACCTCACACTTTCCCAGCATATAGAACCACATACCCGGGCAGATATTGAAGGCTGGCTGTATACGATTGCAAGGGAACCTAACCCTGAGGCTAGATCTGAGAGCTTTAGTGTCATCGAGAACCGTCTTATCGAGGAACATCACCTTCATATTTTGTATGAAAAACCAACCCAGACCGCATATCTCCCCACTGTCCGAGGCGTAAGTTTCAATAGTCAGGGCTGGGTTGATCTTCGTCATTTGTGGTTCCCGCTGCTGCTCTCCACCGACAGCACTTCATGATATACGCAATAAATCATCGGCTCTAAATAAAAAGCGGAATTCCAAATTCCGGATTTCCGCTTTTCTATAATTCAAGAAGATTGTAGGCTATCCATAAGCCCTTTCCCAATCAAATTAGCCGATACTGGTTGTTTATCAATTTCTCTTGCCCAGACANNCGATCACATGGCGTATCACTTCGCCCCAAGTATCAGTCACGACTCGACCATCCGTCAGGTGATCCTCAAAAACATTCCGCTCCAAACCCTCATGCCAAGAAAGTACAAAGGATTCCACCTCGGACCGGAATTTCGCATCCAGCTCTCTTACCTGCTGCAAAGATTTGTAATGCTCGAAGTCCTCCTGAAAATCCGGTTTACCTTGCAATACTTGAATCCAGCTCCACTCCACATCAACAATATGGAAGAGTGTCTTCAATATACTGCCTACACCACCCGTACGTGCCCCAAGTAGCTCTTCCTCAGAAATACTCTCACACCATTCGTACCATTGTTCACGAACCATCCAGTTATATTGAAAGAATGTTTGCAAATCAAGGCCTCCTTTTAATGGGAACTTAAATGTTTCCGGTACCCCTCGACTTTCTCATCTCTATACCCTAACGATTCATAAAAAACATGCGCTTCCTTCCGCTTTTCTCCAGAGACTAAAATGATATAAAAACAGCCTCCCTCATGAGCTATTTCTTCTATGGCGAGCATCAGTTTTTTGCCCACACCTTGACGACGGGCACGCGATGAAACTACCACATTTTCAATCACCATAAACGGCTTGCAATCCCCTACTAGGTCATGACAGACAATCCCCATCAAAGACCCCATTAACTTCCCATCCACAAAAGCGCCCAACAATATGTACCGACGATCTGCCTTAATCACTTTAAATACTTGTTCAAGTTTATTGAGATCAGAAGGTTGATTCATCAGCTCCTGATATAATTCACCAAGCTCATGGAGAGACTCCAATTCTATTTCTTTAATAACGACCATGATTGTTCATCCTGCTTTCTCTTAATTGTGTTTACGATTCTCATACGTAGCTAAAAAGCGAATAGTAACGGTTGTCCCCTTACCTTTAGAGCTATTATAATAGATTTCCCCATCATATTTTTCTACAATATTAAAGCAAATCATTAACCCTAAACCGGTTCCATTACTTTTTAATGAATAAAAAGGTGTGCCAAGCGACTTAACCTCAGCCTCGGACATTCCACTTCCTTCATCGATGATTTTTATCTCGATAAAATTATTATTTCTATTTGCTATGACTGAGACGGATTTACCTACATCCGAAGCTTCTAGTGCATTTTTTATAATATTAATGAGTAACTGCTTAAACTCAATTTTATTAATGGAAATAAAACAATCTTCCTCTACCTTTATATCAATTTGATTATCAGATAGCATGGCATAGGAATGAAGCAAACCCGTAACACTCTGAAGAACTTCCTTCACATCCACATTCTCTAGTCTTTGATCTCCATTTGGTTTTGAAAGGGTTAGAAATTGAGAGATAATCTGTTCTACTGTGTTTAATTCATCAATCATTAAGTTGAATTTTCTTTTTTTAGGATCAT
>DJUJ01000224.1:45741-59280 GCA_002438345.1 Paenibacillus sp. UBA6285 | reverse complement strand
TTCATGCGCAACAGCAGCTGTTAATTGCCCTACCATCTTTAAACGCTCGGATTGCTGTAATTGTTCATAATACAGTTGCTGCTTTTTCATCCGTTTAAATGATAAATGAAAAATGAAAAATAATAACACTTGAACAGCTATAATGTTTATAATATTGCCTACAATGTCATGATGTAGATTAGTATATAATTCACCTTTATCAATAAAGATGACATAACTAAAAGTAATCACCATTAATATTCCATTTATAATAAAGGAAAAGTAGAACAATTTTAAATCAAAAAATAGAATAGAAAGTGCAGGAATAAGACAAATCAAAATATAGGTGGTCCAAGTTTGAGGATATAAAAAGAAAAGAGTATAGAAGTAAGCAAATCCAAAAAGAATGATGATCTTTCTAAAAGTATATGTCTCATACTTAGGATAGATCCATAAACAGACGGATAGAAACATTACACACAAAAAATGTACAATATATCCAAAATTAATCCCATTCAACTCTGTTGTAGACAATGTTAATCCAGATATCATAAGAACAATGACTATTAACATTACAATATAATAGATTTTTCGATTCACCTGACTGTAAAACTCTTTCATGAATTCACCACTTCTAAATTAATATAACCCTTTTCGAAATAATACCCTTTCTAGAGGCAAAATTTAAGGGCACCCACTTGGATGCCCTTTCTACATATAATTGCATCAATCTTATTTAATTCATCTCATACATTATAGTAATTATATCAGCCACTTTACTAAAATGGGAATATATACTTTTAGCCCTAATTATGATACGACACCCAGTTATGTGTCAATGTATAAAAAATAGACCGCTCTCTCACAAAGCAAAGCAGTCCATTTATAGTATCGCCTTTATTCCATATCCTTATCAATATCCTTAGGGATCCGGCGAGCCACATCCGTTGCAATAGCTGCATGGATCACTGCCAGACGCACTAACTCTACCACTTTTTCGTTAAAAATACTTGGGATTACGTATTGCTCATTAACTTCATCCGGATGAACGACTGAAGCAATCGCTTTTGCCGCGGCTAGCTTCATTTCAAGGTTCACTGTTTTAGCCCTGCAATCCAGTGCACCACGGAAGATACCCGGAAAACACAGCACATTGTTGATCTGATTCGGATAGTCACTTCTACCCGTCGCTAACACGCGAACAAAAGGCTCGGCCAATTCTGGTTCAATCTCCGGTGTCGGATTAGCCATTGCAAACACAATATTATCGCTGGCCATGCTCTTGAGATGATCGACGGATAGAATCCCACCACGTGACACCCCAATAAAGACATCTGCTCCCTGCATAACCTCCGTCAGTCCACCTTCAATACCTTCCGGGTTAGTTGCATCAGCAAGCTTCCGCCATTCCTGATTATCATACTGAAGATCTTTTCTAAGAACACCTTCACGATCTACCGCATAGATTTTGCGAGCTCCTGCTGCCAGAAGCATATTACAGATGGACACCCCTGCCGCACCTATACCTACAACGACAATTCGAACATCTTCGATAGATTTATTTACTACTTTAAGTGCATTCAAAAGACCTGCCAAAACTACAACAGATGTACCATGCTGATCATCATGAAATACCGGAATATCCAGCTCTTCGGCAAGCCGACGTTCAATCTCGAAACAACGCGGAGAACTGATATCTTCTAAGTTGATTCCCCCAAATCCAGGAGATACTGCTTTTACGATATTAATGATTTCATCAGGATCTTTAGTATTTAAGCATAGTGGAAAAGCATCGATGTTCGCCAATTGCTTAAACAGCATAGCCTTACCTTCCATAACAGGCATAGCCGCCTCCGGTCCAATATCCCCTAGTCCAAGCACAGCCGTACCGTCTGTAACAACGGCTACTGTATTCCGCTTCATCGTCAAAGAATAGGCTTTGTTCGGATCTTCGGCAATCGCCGTACACACTCGGGCAACTCCCGGCGTATACACTAGCGATAAATCCTCCCGATTTTTGATAGGCATTTTAGGTGTGATTTCAATCTTTCCGCCTAGATGAGCTAGAAAAGTTCGATCTGACACATTAATTACTTTGACTCCTGGCATCTTCGATAGTATAGACATGATTTCTCCATTCGAGGCATCTTGCACGTTTATTGTTATATCTCGAGTTGTTACATCCTTACCTGCACGAATCACGTCAATAGCGACGATATCTCCGCCTGCAGTGGCAATTCCTGAAGCAACATCACCAAAAGAAGCAACCGATTTCCGAATTTCGAGCCTGACAATCATCGTTGTTGCAATAGCCATGAATTAGCCTCTCTTTCTTCAACCCTAAGATTTCAAATACACTATACTATACCATTTAACCAAACTTTCATCCTATTGAATAGATCACCTTAGTATTTTTCTTAATACAGTATTCCCTTCGGCACCAGGACCAAATACATCAGGGATTGTAGCGACGGGCACAAAGCCATTTTTTCCATAAAAAGCAATCACATCATAATCTTCAGCGTAAGTCAGCATAATTAAACAATAAGCTCCCCTACTCTTAACAACCTGTTCAACATGCTGAAGTAGGATACCGCCTATTCCTTTTCTTCGATGATCTTTACTTACCCCAATGTCGAGGACTTCAGCTCTCGCTCCAAGCGCGGGAATGCCAATCGGTGCTTCCTCATGTAGAACGGCAACAATACCAAAAGCATCGTCTTGTTCATTCTCATGATAGGCATAAAACAACGCCCCACGCTCAAAATGTGATTGAATACGGCGTCTTAGCCACCGCTCATGGTCGGGATCATTTCTGTTCAGTTTGTTATGTTCAACCTCGGCTAAGAGGTCCAAATACGGTTCGATCTCATGTTCATGGACTAATTTTATTATAGACATTTCAACAACTCTCCCTCAAAAAAATAGATATACCGACAGTCTGAACATAACACGTCCATTGTACAAATAACATGGAGAGTTTGATTATAATCTTACTTGCGTTATATCATAGACAACCGCAAGTTGACTAGGCAGAATAAATATTATATACATTGTCTTATCAATAACGTAGTTGAAGGAGCTTACACTTATGACAGAATCATTTCAAGCATTGGTTGTCGACAAAACAGAATCATCGTTCTCCGTCGCCGTTAAACCAGTTACCTTAGAAGACCTACCCGCTGGAGAAGTCGTAATTAAGGTTGCATACTCCAGTGTGAACTATAAAGACGGGTTAGCGAGTATCCCGAGCGGAAAAATTTTAAGATCTTATCCATTTATCCCAGGTGTGGACTTATCCGGTACTGTAGTATCCTCCACAGACGAGCGGTTTAGTGAAGGACAGCAAGTCATTGCAACAGGGTATGGTATGGGTGTATTTCATTTTGGAGGGTATAGCGAATATGCACGTATTCCTGCTGCTTGGATCACTCCTCTTCCGGAAGGACTTACACTAAGAGAAGCCATGATTTATGGTACAGCTGGATTAACTGCGGCCTTGTCCATTCTAGCGCTAGAAGACCATGACTTATCGCCTGACAAAGGAAAGGTGCTCGTAACGGGAGCAACCGGAGGTGTGGGTGGATCGGCTATCGCCATGCTTAGCACAAAAGGCTATAGCGTAGTGGCCAGCACTGGTAATGCCGAAGCTAACGACTATCTAAAATCTCTTGGTGTGGAAGAAGTTATTTCACGCGAAGAAGTTATTGGCGAAACTAGTAAACCTTTGGACAAACAATGTTGGCAAGGTGCAGTGGACTCCGTTGGCGGAAACTCGCTTGCCGCGATTTTGAGTAAAATCTCCTACAGAGGTTCTGTTGCTGCAAGTGGCCTTACCGGAGGCACTTCTGTTCCAACTACCGTCCTTCCGTTTATTCTTCGGGGGGTTAACCTGCTTGGCATAGATTCCGTAGAGTGCGCTGAAGTTATTCGCGAAAAGGTATGGACACGGATGGCAACCGATCTGAAGCCTGCACAGCTTGAGAACCTTGTAGATCGTGAAGTAACCTTAAATGAATTGCCGCAAGCATTGGACGATATTCTGCAAGGAAACACACGAGGCAGAGTGCTTGTCCGTTTATCTTAAGCCTTACCAATGAAACCACCCGAGAGAGATAATCTCGGATGGTTTTTTGTCGTTACTCTTGATTATTCGAATATTGATAATGCGGCTGTTGTTGTACATAGGGCTGTTGCCGATAGTGCTGTTCATAACCTTGATTGTAGTATCCTTGCATCGGGTAAGGTTGATACGTAAATGCCTGTGTAGCTTGGGGCATTTGTGAAGCTATAGGTATGGGTTGAGCTTGCATATGAGCGTACGGCTGCATGTTTGGATGCATATTCGGTTGCATGTTCGGGTGCATGTTAGGGTGCATGTTAGGTTTCATATTAGGAGCCATATTAGGAGCCATATTGCTGGTGCCTTTTACTTTGTCTTCCTCGCAGCAGTCAGCGGGTGGGCCGATAAAGGTTCCAGGTTTAATTGGAGCTAAGGCTTCCTTGACCTTGGCTTCATTCAAACAGTAAGTATGAGCTAATACATTCGCAGGGGTTTTGCTCAGGATATCCGAACCTAAGATGACCTCAGGAATAGGTGCATCAAAAATCGCGAGCAGATGTGTATTATCGACAGTTGCCACCTCATAATGCCACCAGCCTTGCGGCACGTTCGCCACTTGACCTGGACAAATTGGGAAATGCAGAAGTTCATTTGTAAACGGATTGATTAAGGACACTACTGCTGAACCACATATACAATAGACAAGCTCTGCCGCATTTTGATGATAATGGGGCTCCACCACATTCGATTTACTAAGAAAAATATCAAGGAGCGAGGTATTCTCCAGTGTGTTCAACTGCTTAACCGACAGCAAATTAATGTAGTTGTTGGCATCCTTTTTAAAGAGAGTATTAGTGTTCACATCGAAAGTAAATTGTGTATTAGGGGACGTATAGTCCATGTATGAAGTCACTATATTCCTACCCTTCTGTTGCTATATTTTTTTGAAATCCCTAAAACAAGATATGCGTTTGCCTATGCCTAGGTGCGGAGATTTGCTGACTCCAATAAAAAAACATCTTTCCTTGATAAACGGGGCATCCTCTATAGTGTTAAATTCTAACCATACACAGGAGGCCACGCATGAAATCGATTCACTCTAAAATAGTGTTTGCGTTATGTATTACTCTCTTCACCATTATAGGTTTACAGCCTATCAATCAACTTTCCACGGTTGCAGCCGCTGACCACAAATCATCTACCAAACAAACTCCATTAACCTTTGTTCTGATTCATGGGTCTTGGGCTACAGCAGGTTTTTGGGATGAAACAGCCGCCGAGCTTCGTAAGTTAGGGCACACCGTCTACACGCCGGAATATGCCGGACATGGCGCGGATAAGAATAATAACGTAACACATGAACAAATCACGAAGTCCGTTGTCGACTACATCAAACAAAAAGACTTGAAGAATTTTATTCTGCTCGGACATAGCTTTGGGGGGTCAGTCATTCAAACGGTTTCCCAGCAAGTACCTGATCGGATCAAACGGATCGTGTTCTTCGATGCCTTCGCGCCGCTTGACGGCCAAAGTGTGGCGGATCAGTTTCCTGCTGAGTCACTTAAATCCTTTGAACAGCTTAGAGACGCTTCCGGTAATAACACCATCACGCTCCCTTTCCCGCTCTTCCGGGATACATTCGTAAACACCGCCAGTCTTGCGGAAGCACAAGCCTTTTATAAACAAGCTCCACCTGAACCAGCTACTCCACTATTCGAAAAGCTAGATCTCAAGAAATTCTACAGTCTCCAAATCCCTAAAAGTTATCGTTATCTGACGGAAGACACGGCTATCCCACAAGGCCCATATGGGTTTCACCCGACTCAGTCCAGTCATTTGGGCGTTTTTCGCTTCATCGAGGGCAAAGGTGATCATATGACTACTGTCCGAACTGAACCAAAAATGATGGCGGAATTGATGGTCAAGGCGGGAAGAGATTAGGCGCGTAATAGCGAAATAATGCATTCAGTCAGTAAAAAAGAGCAAGCGTAAGGAAATGTTCCCTATTACGCTTGCTCTTTTTTCCAATTCTCCATATAACATTTAAGGATTCGGTTCTACTCCAGTAATCACCCAGCTATTATGATCTTTAACAAGTGAGATCGTCAGTAGCATTGATGGTTCTGGACCATTTGAGGTTGCGGAATCTATGCGCATTTCTATGACCTCTGAATTCGGGTTAATTACTGTTTCTTTAGTAATCTCGTACTTTGTGATCCATGGGCTGGATACGCCAGTTACCCAGTTCAGTTCAACAAACTGCGGATACATAACCTTTTTGAAGTCTTTGGAGAAGATCGAATACTGTATCGACGCATTCCGATGCTGCAAACCGAACCCGTATAGTTCTGCTGCTTGAAATGCAGATAGCAATATAATTCGCCTAGACTCCGGAGCCGGCTTTGGCATAGCTGAGAGCAGCTTTCCATTAGACTGGATCACCGTCCCGTTGTCAGGTGCACCTATAGCGATTCCCGGCAGGAACAATAATCCTGCGATTAGGGTAGCCGCTAATTTCTTTTTATTAATCATAATCACCTCATAGATAGCTTGTTCACATCATGTGAATTAAATTCTAATTATTCCCCGTTACCGCTAATTTCTATGTATCTAAACACCAGTAATTATGTTGCTTCTCACTTCCAAAGTCCAATTTATGTAGTAATATATTTCTAGGACTAGTANNATCAAAAGGTATTAGCTTAAATTTTTCACCCAGAGGAGATGTCTCACTTGAAAAAGACGATAAGTATATGTATAGCAACAGGACTGCTGCTCACACTTTCCGTCGGCACCTTAAATACAGCAAACGCTGNNNNACAAAGGTGGAGTTGCTCTTTCCAGCTCATCTAAGAACAAAGGCGGAAAAACAAAAAATAAACCCTATGTATCCAAAGAGCTCTATAATGCCAACAAAAAAAGCGACCGTGACAATGACGGGATCGCTTGTGAAAAATAGAAATTTATTATAGTTCCACCGTTTGCTTAAGCCGTAGATCAGGTGTGAAAAAGAGTCGGTAGCTTAGTACACTAAGCAGTATACTTGTTATGGCCGCAGAAGCGGTAAATGAGCACACAATCAGAATCTGGTAGCGAACAGCGATTACTGGATCAGCGCCTGCAATAATCATACCCGTCATCATCCCTGGAAGCTGGACAAGTCCTACGGTCTTCATTCCGTCGATGGTAGGGATCATGCTGAATTTCACAGATCTTTTTCTAACTTCATGGATCGCCTGTGGAACCGTTGCACCAAGTGACAGCAGGGTCTCGATTTCTCCTTTGCTCTGCTGTATTTCGTGCTTGATATGGTTAATGAACAAGCCCGAGACCACCATAGCGCTACCAATGGTCATGCCACTAATCGGAATGATATATTGTGGAGTCGCTTCAATAATATGTAAGCCAAGCAGAATGCCCATCATGAGAAGTTCCATAGTAGCAATCGCAAGTCCAATTCTCCATACTAATCCACGCAGTCCTTTTCCTCTTTTCGCTGCATTCCATGCGGCCACACTTATCATGAAGATTATAATCAAAATAACATAGATCATCTGATCAGATTTAAAAATAAATTGCAGTACATATCCAACCGCAAGCAGTTGAATTGCCGACCTTATGGTGCCTACAATAATATCTTTTTCTAGTCCGAGCCTTTGCCAAACAGAGACCAACATCGTTCCTAACACAAACAGAAGCGTAAAACTCAGTGCGGTATAACTCATAATAATGAAGCTCCTTCTGACGGTCGAATAAACCTTTTAGCCAATTCTTCTGCAGATTCAGCAAAAAAAGACTCACTCAAGTGTTGTTCCAGCTTACCTTTCCCCATAAACCATGTGGTAGTACTTATTCGGCTAGCCTGCTTAAGGTCATGGGTCACCCAAATCATTGAAGTACCTTCTTCCTTGTGCCAATGCCCCAGAAGATCCTCAACCAATTGAGTACTATTAATATCTAGTGAAGCGGTAATTTCATCAAGCAGTACAACATTAGGCCGCAACAGTAATGACCGAATCAGAGATATCCGCTGTTTCTCACCACCTGAGCAATCTGCCGCTTTTTTATTTAAATCCAATTGTTCCAGCCCCAGTTGTTCCAATAGTCGCTTTACAAGCTTAAGGTCATAAGGTCTGTCATGCAGCTTACTGACGGTTCTTAGATTATCCTCCACACTTCCAGGCAGCATAACCGCTTGTTGAGCTACAAATCCTATTTTCATCCTCCATAGCCTTGAATCCATGCTTTTGAATGAAGTACCGTTTACAAGCATATCCCCTTCATCCGGAGCATCCAGCAGAGCCATTATTCTTAGGAGTGTGCTTTTACCTTGACCTGAGACACCAATCAGAGCGATTCGGTCCGATTCAGATATTTCTGCGGATATGTCCGAAAATAGATATTTCGAAGCTTGATCGCTGCTTTTCCAGTTAAGTTTTGCAAGTTTATGAATTTCAAAAATACTACTCAATTCCTTACCTCCTATTGCACGCGCAAAAATATCATACCATCACGTCNNCTAAAAAAAAAGAGAAAGACATCTCCCTTAAGGAACACGCCTTTCCCTCATACTAGTAAATAATTATTGATTAAACCGAGCTGAAACGAACACTGCCGGTGAATTCCAATAGATCGTTACCTCATTTGTAGAATAGCTAAGTTCATGATCGACAAAGTACCAGCTCCACTTTGCATTCCAGCAGTACATCTGGCGTATGCCTATCACTTTCAGATATAGAAATAGCGCTTACAAAAGCGGATAGATATAACTCATAGGCTAGCAAAAGATCAGCGATGGCCTTTGCTTCAGGTCCACTATATTTTCCATAATCACCTGCATCATGCCAGCCTCCAGAACAATCTAGCCGACGCTCCGATTGACCATATACAATTCCCTCTGATGTATGACATGCCTTATGCTTCTAATCTCCGGCATACTCTTCTGTCAAATCCTCGCCACAGCGATAATAAAAAAAGGCTTTCAGCAAGCCCTTGATCTATACAATAAAAAAAACCTAGAGTTCACCCGAAACAGGTCACTCTAGGTGGTATGAACAACTTACATATCGCCAAGCAACTTAACAAAGTTAGCTGGAAGTGTGAATTGCTGATTGTTAATCACAATACGCCGTAGTTCCTCAAAGGAGTCATTATCGTCCTCGTCCTCGTCTTTGATTTCCTTGATATCACGATGCAATCGCTCCATCTGTAGATCAAGCGCATGAGCGGCATCCGCGGCATTTTTCAATTCACGCGTCATACTCTCTGGTACCGACTTATTATATTTATAAAATATTTTATGTTCGAGACTTGCCCAGAAATCCATAGCAATGGTGCGAATTTGTACTTCTACACATACAAGCTCCTGACAATCGGACATAAATACGGGTACTTGAATCAGCAAGTGGAGGCTCTGATATCCATTAGGTTTTGGGTTCTTAATATAATCCTTCACCTCAAGAACCGTTAAGTCATCCTGCTTCTGAAGCATTTCACTTACATGATAAATATCCGAGATAAAAGAACAAGTAATCCGTAGACCTGCAATATCTTTGATGCAGTTTCTCAATGATCCCAATGATAAATCTCCATTTTTGCGCAGCATTTTGTTCATGATACTCTCGGGAGACTTGATTCGCGATTTGGTATGTTCAATAGGACTATAATCGTGAAGAGACTGAAACTCCTGTTTGAGAATCTCAATCTTTGTCTCCATCTCATCCAGAGCAAATTTATAAATTAACATAAACCGTGTGATTTCGTGCTTAAGCTTCTTAAATTGTTCGATTTGATTCTCCGGGGTCATTATCCATTTCTCCTCTTGTAACGTTTTTCTATAATAATCATAGCCAATCCACTAATGAAATTCAAATTCAGCGGGATGATGTGAGATTATTCATAATTAATTTGATTCAAATCCCATATTTCAAATGGGGTATTAGATAAGGGTTTAGTATAACAAGCCATTCGTACTTTATAAGGCTTATCATTAATTTCAACCGTTACGTCGCGAAAATAATCCGGTCTTGGAGCTACTTCAGGAGTTATAGAGAGTACTTTTATTTTCAAAGGATGTTTCGTTAGAGCTATTTCTTTTAATGCATCAGCATCGGAACTATAATTTACTTCATTTATGGTTTGGAGTCTCTGTAAATTCGTATTTAATTGACGTTCAAAATTCCATTTGGAATGCCCAACCTCTATAGTGATCCATCCAATAATAACTACAATTACAAATATAAACGAAATAAATAGTACGTTCTTTTTTACGTTCATTAGTACACCCCCTTAAGGCTTAACCATATTCTACCACATCTAATGATTAGCAAAAAAGAGCTCCCTCTCGGCAGCCCTTTCATCTATTCCAGTAACTTTTCCTAGGTGAGTTGCTTCCACTTTTGTTCTAACGTTTGAGGAACATAGCTCTCTAATTTTTTTAATAGTTCCAAGGGTTCTTGATCTATGTTTAACAAACTAAGATGTGAAGCATTAGAAAAACCCTCGTTAATGCTGTGTTGAATCATATTCATCAGCGGATCAAAATAATTCCTGATATTTAGAACCCCTACCGGTTTCTTGTGTATGCCGATTTGTGACCAACACAAGACCTCAAAAAGTTCCTCATAAGTCCCAAACCCTCCAGGTAGAGCAATAAATCCATCTGCCAGTTCTCCCATTTTTGCTTTACGTCCATGCATATCGTCTACTTCTATCAGCTGAGTTAATTCTCTATGTACCATCTCTCCGTTAAACAATCCTTTAGGCATTACCCCGATGACCTCACCTCCACCGCTCAAAACAGCATTAGCGACTTCACCCATTAATCCAATTCTTGATCCACCGTAAATTAAACGATAATTATTCATAGCCATGTAATTCCCGAGTTCAACAGCTTTATCTTTATAATCCTCATGTACTCCTAAATTCGATCCTGCAAAAACACATATTGATTTCAAATTCTCATCTCCAAACTATATATTGATAATATCCGTCGTCTAATATACTATATGCTGGAGAATAATTCATGTAAAATTTTAAGGAGTGCTACATCCTATGGAAATCAATGAAGTGCAGAAATGGATTAAAGGCTTTTATGGAGAAAGAGGCTGGGCCGAATATGGCCCCTTTATACGGGTTGGTTTTCTTATGGAAGAAACCGGTGAGGTCGCACGAGCAGTGCGGTCCTATGAAATCGGAAGAGATCGCCCGGATGAATCCACACCCTCTCCAGATCAACTTAGAAACGACTTAATTGAGGAAATCGGGGATGTTCTAGGGAATATTGCATTGTTAGCCGATATATATGGCATCTCTTTAGAAGAGGCTTTTACTACGCATAAGCTAAAACTAGTTAAGCGATTTAATTCCTAAGGAGAAGTAGAAAAAGGGCTACAATCGTCATCACCGAATTGTAACCCTTTTTTAATCTAGCTATTAAATAAATACTTCCTCAACAGTCAAATTTCGCTCCTTGGATAAATCCCTGAATGTAGTTTCATCTACTTTCACTAACGGCTTAAAAATATCCAAAGGGTTGTTCATAATAATCGTACCTTGCTCTCCGTTGCTAAGCTGAACATTTTTACCTACGAAGTTCGGCAGTAAATGTCCAATCAAAGCTTGTACAGCATTTCCATTCAGCTTGCCAAAGCCCAGCTCATGCACCTTGGGTAGAACGGTAATCAGCCCTTGTTTGGGTTGATTCACTCTTGCAGAGGTCATCCCAACGTAGGCATTAGCGACAGCCACAATCAGTGTATACGGGTGCAGGTCCGCTTTACGAAGCATATTAGGATAACCTGTACCATCCTCGAACTCATGATGCTGAAGCGCCACCAGAGCGGTCTTCTCGTCATTCATAGATTTAAGAATAATATCGTAGCCATATGTAGTATGACGCTTTAGTTCTTCTGTTTCCTCAGGGGTTAAGTTACCCGTCTTATTTAAGATAGAGGGATTAATCTGGCTTTTACCGATGTCGTGTAAATACCCNNTCCTGCTCGACTAATCTCGTAGCGTTCATCTTTGGTATAACCTAACCAAGTCGCTATGTAAAAAGATAACAGTCCGACCTGCAAAGAATGATTGTATGTACCAACGTCCTCTCGTTCAAGCAACAGCAATAAGGAAACTACATCCTTATGTTCATCCATTTTTTCCAGCAAGGGCTGCAGCGTAAGATCTACATCTGACTGCGTGAAACTGCCCTTGCTGAGTGCTTCTAGAAAAATAGACTCATAGTTTTGGATCGCTAGATCAAAGTTTCCATTCAGACCTTGCGCCAAATTTAATCCCTCATTATCCATCGCAATGCTGCGAGGTTCAATATCGACATAATCGATACGATGTCTCATCAGGAGGGTGATTTCTTCTTTGTAGACAATTGTCCCCTTAGGGAGCACGTGTAGGCCAACACTATTGAAAGTGTCCAGCATAAGGCAATCGCCATGTTTGAGATCCGTGACATGAGCTTTCAAAATTCAGCACCCTTCCTATGTATAGGTATATTTTACCTTAAGGATAGCTAAATTATTCCAAAGTAACAATATGGTTAAAGTCTCATTAACGCTCTCAAATAGTTCGAAAGACCCCCGCGGCTTCACCTAGAAAGGAATACTAAAGTCCGCAATCACTTTTCCGATCAACTGATCCTTCGCTACAAAAGGAGTAGCCCAAAGATGAGCATCATAGCTTATATTCCGGTTATCTCCGAGAAAAAAGTAATGTTCCGCCGGAACCGTAACAGGTCCAAAAGTATAGTCCATCCGCTCATTGAGGTATGGTTCATTGATCTCTGTTCCGTTTCTGTAAAGTGCTCCATCTTTAATTTCAATGGTGTCACCTGGCAGCCCTATTAACCGTTTTACGTATCTTTTATTCTCATCACCTGCTACCGGTGGCGTAAACACGACGATATCTCCATGATCGAGTGTCGTCATNNAAACATTTTTTCAACGATTAGACGGTCATTAATTTCAATTGTAGGAATCATAGAGCCAGTAGGAACCCTCATCGCTTCAGCAACATAAGTTCTTACAAATAAAGATAGGACCACTGCGATAGCAACACTCGGCAAATATTGTTTGATAAATTTCAACATGATTGCTCACCTCATATTCATTTTATAGTCTCTTTGATCGGTGCAGAAGTTTTTTCGCTCGTTCATATTCAGTTCATATTGTCGTCATGTAGGGTTCACCTTCATCGGGTAAGCTTTCTTTGGCAAGTCGTTAAGATAGCCAGAATAACTGATGAGGACAGGTGAAGATACGAGTGAAACCAAAAGAAGAAATAATAAAAAAAAAGATGGGTAAACCGCTTCGAATTATACTTATTTCCATAGGGGCTTTAGCTACTGCAATAGTACTTTTTCTAGTGACTGTTTTTGTCGCTAATATTTTCTTCAATAAATCGGACCAAGCTAGAATAAAACCCTATGGTCAGTCTGTAAGCGTCGATGGTAAAAATATGAATGTTTTGATTCAAGGAAAAGGCGA
>DJUJ01000224.1:32384-45695 GCA_002438345.1 Paenibacillus sp. UBA6285 | reverse complement strand
GAGCCTTTCGGTTATGGATTAAGTGATAGAACTGAAAAAGAGCGAAGCATGGAAAATATTGTAAGCGAAATTCATGAAGCTGTAAAGCAGCTTAATATTGACCGTTATATTCTAATGGCACACTCTATTTCCGGTATGTACAGTCTGAATTATGCGAACAAATATCCAAACGAAATAAGTGCATTTGTCGGGATTGATAACAGTATTGCAACGCTAGTCGGTATGGATGTTGAACTCCCAATAACAAAATTTAAACTACTTAGAAAATCAGGATTGGGCAGATTGTTATTGAAATCAAGTGGAAACCCCTATGATGGATTGCCGTTTGATGATGAAACTAAAGAACAATTGAGATTGTTTACGCTCAGAAACACGTATAATAACACTCACTTAAATGAATTGGAACATATGGCTTCTAGTAAAAAGGAGGCTCTAAATTTAAAATTTCCACACAATCTTCCACTATTACTCTTTGTACAAGGGGATGATACAGTCTTAAAAGATTGGATATCATTGCATGAAGAGCAACTCAAAGAATCTGAACAAGGAAAATTGGTAAAACTTGATGCAGGACATTATTTACACCATACCAAATCAAAAGAAATCGCCGAAAATTTCAGGACATTTATGGAAGAAGTAAAATAAGTATAGATTGTATCGCTCAGATTGTCTAAACCGCGTTTCACCTATTCTCCATGCTGCTGCATTATGTGCAAGCTTCCTTGCATTTCATGCCGCAGCATTTTTTTTCTTATTCATACTTCGTTAATATTTACGTACCCTACTTCTAAAACCGCTCAATAATGCGATTCATTTCCCCATCTACGTCGATCAAAGTATTCTTAGGAATATGAATGACAAACAAACCGCCAAAGATCTGTTCACATTTCCCATCATTCTCTGTGATCCGTTGTTTAAAAGCAGATATGGCTGCTGAATCAACAGCCTCTTTACTGAGGAGCCAGGCGTACCTTTTGAAATGAGATTTCTGTACAGTTTCCTGATAATAATAGATCCCTAGTTCTTCTTTCACCCGTATAATATCACCCATTGTAACACCTGGATTAAAAATCGGCGTCTCTTCGATGCGGTATTTATCTTTACCAACTGGAGTAACATCAAGGATTTCAATTTCACGGCCTGCTGGATCGAAGCAAATATGTAGTCCTGATGAATCTAGCATCGGCACACCTCAATTCTATTCAAAATCTGATCTTGATGCTTCTAAATAATACAAAACACAATAAATACATTAAGCTTGTAATCCCAAACAACCTGAAGATTCCCGGCGTTAATAGCATATATAGACTGTAGGGGAAACTCCAAAAAAATGCTAGAAGCATTAGAAGACTTCTGTTTAAAGAGACACCTATCGCTAGTAACACGGCCGGCAACACCAACATTGCCATACTGATTATAATACTGGATTGATTCGTAACCTCAGCATAAGGATTAATGAATATAAATATAAACCATAAAAAAACGGTCATCAAACTGGATACATATCCAATGAGTTTAATGATTGTTAAGTTTATGGATTGCTCCATTCCATCACCTCAATTCTTTCGCAATAATTCTCTCCAGCCATTTCCACGGGAGCAGCGTTTTGCCTAAGATCAAGATTCGGGTGCCTTTGCCGATAGGGTACCGAAGCCTTGGTGACTTCATTTCAGTAATACGACCGATAAGATCTGCCACTTGCCTTGGATCAGGTGCAGTTTCAGCGGTATGCTTGGAATATTGTAGCACTGCGTCCAGACGTTCTCTATAAGGAGAATCCTCGCTTCGACGAATTTGTTCCATTCCTTTTCCCCAAATCGGGGTACGGAAGGAGCCAGGTTCAATTAATACTACACGTATTCCATATGGAGACATTTCATGACGCAGACTTTCACTGAATCCTTCTACTGCAAATTTAGAAGCTGCATATGGAGCATACCCCGGAAATCCGGATAATCCGCTTATACTCCCCACGTTAATAATCGTACCACTTTTCTGTTCACGCATAACTGGCAGCACAGCTTTTGTCACCGCCACTAATCCAAAAAAGTTCGTCTCCATTTGCTGGCGCCATTCCTCCATGGTTAGCTCTTCTATGAAGCCACCTATAGCAAAGCCTGCATTATTTACCAGAACGTCAATTCTTCCGAATGTTTCGTGCACTGAGGATAAAGTCGCCTGTATAGAATCACTATCGGTAACATCCATGGTCATAAAATGAAGCTGCTTCAAGAGTCCTGCTTGCTCTGCCTGCTGTTCAAGCTCGCCTTTACGACTCAAATCGCGCATGGTTGCTACAACCTTGAATCCCTGTCCGGCTAGTTTGAGGGCTGTGAGCAGTCCAAATCCACTAGAGGTTCCGGTTATTAAGGCCACTCGATCATGCATTCGATCTAGATGTGAATTCATCTTGACTCTCCTTATGTTTCATTAATCCAAAAAACAAACAAATGTTCTGTTTCGGATTGACTATCCATTAATTTCAAGTTATAGTAAGTGTATCTTTTATATTTCTGCGGGAGAAGCACCTCGCAAGATAGGCATGAATGCCTATCTTGGAGGTGCTTTTTTGCGCGCATAAACTAATTTAGGAGCTGAAACGAATGATAATTAAAAAATTCAGTTATTTTAAGAGGCTTGTCCAATTAATCCTTGTAGTAGCTCTCCTCAACAGCAACCTTACAATGGCTTCTGCAAGTACAGATTGGGATTCCGCGTTAGATGACATTAACGGTCTCCATGGTAATTATACCTCGCTTCAAGCAGCCCTCAAGTCCGATAGCTCAAAAATTCAAATGCTGCGTAAGCAGAACAATGAAACGCTGAAATCTATTCACTCTGTCATAAAGTCAACAGATAAGGCTCTGCTGAGTCGCTTATCTTCTGAAGCCACGTCAGCTCAGAAGAAACATGCTCCCCTACTGGAACAATACAGCACACTCAGTAAGCAGTCTACCGCAGCCAAGAAAGCTAGGAACTTAAAGACAGCCACTCTCCTTGATCTAAGACGCAATAAGCTCAAGGCTGCGGTAACACTCGCTCGAACTGAAATTAAGGCGAAGACAGATGCGTTGGCAACTGCCCGCAAGCAAACCGCTGCTAAGCTCAAACCAATCAAAGATGCGCTGGCCCCGATCACAGCTTTGAAGAAGCAAATTACCGCTGAGAATAAAAATATCTCTGTAGCACAGAAAGTTCGCTCAGAAGCAGATAAACAATATAAATCGGCTGTAAAACAAGGGGATGCTATTACGGCAGCAACAGAAATGAGAGCATCCTATGAGCAAATGGTGCGAATACATTCCATGCAACAGAATATTTACAGCTGGGAGCAGAAGATTGCGTTAGCTCTGCGTGCGGCAGAGTCTAAGCTCCCATAGGTAGACTGGATCATTACCTAGCTTAGATCAGTTTCACCAATAGACTAATAAAACCAGCTGCGGGCTCGATCAGCACTTGGGCAAGTAATGTTCCTAGAAATCTGGAGCCCATCAAGACGACATATATTTTTCCAAGCTGGTTGCGGTATTCAATATTTTCAGTAGCCTTATGAGTAATAAGACCGAGCTGCGGGTCGATAAATATGGTGAGCAGTATAGTCGCCATCCCATTAATTAAGCCTGAAGCTTGTGAGGCAGTCGTACTATATTGCGGCAATATATGAGCAGCATATAATGATGATAAGACACCTACCGTATAGAACGCAGTAACAAAAACATTCATTATTATAAACCGTTTAGGGATTCCTAGGTATCTAAAATTTCGAAGTTTCACTTTGGGCTTTTTTATGTATTTTCTAGTATTCTTTAGCTGTCCGATTGTTACGCTTGTAAGGAGCTTAGGGATAGAACCCTCAATCTCAAGCTTAGAGATAATTCTCCCAAACAGGCCTACAAAGGTAGGGAAAATGGCAATCGCTATTAAAGTGCCTAATGATGAGGCTAATAGAATAATTCTCAAATAATTAATGAGCGGAAAATCTGGATGTATTTTGGCATAGTCTACGAATTTAGCCGTTAGTGGAGCTTGAATCATGTTTGCAGTTCTTGATACGAGAACAATAATGCCTGTCAGAGACAGAGCAATTGCTATCTTGTTCAGCTTCACCCCGGCGTATCTTACCGAATAGGATAAGGTTTCTGCTGTGTGAATAATCATTGTAAGCAAGCATACCACAATCAAACTGTTTACCATTTGTAGGTTCATCTCCAATGAAAGCTATTTATCTATTCGGTGCAGTTTTGGGCGAAAGTATTGATCCAGTCCATAAGAAAGCATGATTCCAACGGTATATCGAACAAGGTCAATCCATAGGAATCCTTTTCCGAAAATCAGCCCGCCGAGTACGGTAGCACGGATGCTGTTGATCCACTCCGCTTGATACAGTTGGCTAAATTCTATGCCGAAGCTAAACATCAGACTCCACACAAAAGCGATCCACAGTTTCCGATTCACTAGCAGTACTCGAAACATAAAGTAAACCATGCTGCCCCAAAGTGCATCTCCAAAATGTCTCGATACAAACAAGGGTAGCTGTTCCGAGAATGTTCTAGAGCTTAACCCCAGTGCAATAACAATGAAACAGATACAAATGTAAAGCAGTCTTTCTTTCAAATAATTAAGTCTCTTGTTCAACCTCTATCACCTTCTCTGTGCTTCGGAGTTCCACATTCGTTCTACACTAGTAAGCTCAAATTCATTAAATTCCAGCTTATAAATATCTGGTTTGGAAGTCTGTTCAAAGAACTCATAACCATACTCTTTATTAAAGTAATTCAGGATAATGGTCAGGATATTCCCGTGCGTACCTAGTGCAATTTTGCCGCCTTTATGCTGTTGAATCAATTGCTTCATGATGGGAATCGCACGTTCCTGAGCTTCCTGAGTACTCTCTCCATTTGGCATTTTATATTGTAAGTCTGTGAACGATGTCCGGATACCCTGAAGAAATTCTTGTTCACTGATCTCGATCTCCACGCTTGCGATGGCTCTTTCTCTAAGTTCCTCATACAGCTCAATCTCTTGATCTGAAGCTTCAGCCAAATACTTAATCGTATCAATGGCTCGTCTATAAGGACTAGAGACAAAATGTGTGATCCCTTCCTCCTTCAACATTTCTTTTACTCTATATGCGTCCTCATGCCCTTTATCGGATAATCCTCGTTCCCTCTCATCCCCAAGCACAAACGGTGAGACTGCGTGCCTAATCATATAAATAAAAGTCTTCATGAGTTACTCCTCTCCAGCTCACTCAAATATCGTTTTTGCTATTTCGCGGTCTTTCATAAAAATCTCCACTGGATAAGGAATGGTCATCTCGGGTAGCTCACCCTCTTTAAAAAACTTAAATTCTTCGATTTCCCCATCCATCGCTCTCAGCGATCCACGAATGATAGAGCACTCAAATACAATGACTGTATATTCCACCTGATCGCCGTTACTATACTCGTATCTATATTTTCCTCCACCAAAAACCCCAAGAATGGAAGTGGGATGCACCATTAATCCAGTCTCTTCATATACTTCTCTGCGCAGAGTTCTTCCCGGACGTTCCCCTGGCTCGATGGCTCCTGCTGGCAATCCCCACAAGGACTCTTCAGGTTTTCGAATAAACAGGATTTCATCTTCTTTATTTCTTATTACTGCAGCTACGGAAGGCATCATTAATAACTCTGATCCCACTTTTCCTCGGATCTCCTGATAATACTCAGACATCGGCACGCTATTCATCCATCCTCTCACACCGTTTAGTAGAACATCATCATGTTTTCCTCTGGCTTCCCAAATACCCACATTATGTATATTAGACATCTCTGTGATGGAATCCTTTAGATTCAGCAATATGCTTAGCGTGGAACAAAAAAAGCTTCCGAACGGCTCAATAGTTTCTGAGGTCCGGAAGCAGTCACAATGAGGTGTGACTTTGAACTTAGTGTTTCCCTTTGTAGCCGGCAAGCTGTACGATCATGATGACAAGAACAAGCAATGAAATGAGCTGATCAATACTCATCTGCGTCCGCCTCCAATCCCAAATGAAGGATGGCTCTTCGGACGGCATTTCCTCTCCCAAGGACACTGCTTCGTTCCCCTTATACAAACTATGTAGCATGAGTTCGATTTATTACTTTAAGAATGACTTACCCATCCATACGAGCTAGTTCTTTCTCTACTTCATCTAGTTGATCTTCACCGAACACCTTAAACCCATTCTGCCGTAATAACTCCGTAGTTGTACCTTCTCCTGGCATCTTCGTATCCATAAAAGTACCATCATAAATATAAAGACTACCACAAGAAGGACTATCCTGTTTAAAATCGCTAACTCAACTTGATGTTCTGTAGCCAGTCTCAGCGTTGCTTGAGCACCTTTCATAAAGGGCTCCGTAACATCCGCACCTACACCTGTTACTACCCGCTCACCTTGCCGCTGGGCATCCGGACTAGGCGTTGATAACCCACCGATTACCTCAGGATAAATATGGACAAAACGCCCTTCCTCATACCACTTCAACCCATTAATCTTGATATTGGGGGGTCTTCTCACTTCGATACCGACTCCAGCAAGTCCATAATAAATCAGCCATAAGATAGAGTCCCACCAAAGGAAATATTATTCCCCAAACGTTTTGGACTCGTGAATATAAAAGCTCCATAAACGGCTGAATCCCATATACACAAGCTACAGATAGCGCCCACCAATATAGAGAGAAACGAAGGCAAATATGCCCTTGCAGTTGATAAGACATCCCTGAGTAATCCCACCATTGCTTTTGAAATACAGTCTTTAGCAGCCAACCACTTACATATTCAACAGCTGAAGGAACAACTAACGCAAGAAGGAGGAAGAGCGGGAAAGGCAGGGTTAAGTCTCTTGAAATCAGTAGAAGCAGTGGTGCGAATCCATACATTGGTTTAAAGGGGCCTTTTAGAAACCCCTCTTTGCGAAAGCTTCCATTACTATATAAGTTATATGTACCTTCCAATACCCAACCTAAAAAGGAATAGATCATAAAATAAAAGAAATATTGACCCGCCACCGCCATCGCAGTATCTCCGCTTGAAGAAAATATAGAAGTCATCATGTTTATACTCCACTCCTAGTTGTCATTATTTTCTTAAATATCCATCCGGCCCTATTATGCCTTAATCCTTCAGGAGATATGCGCACCAAGTATAAAGCGTGAAAATAAAAAGACATAACCCAAAGGTTATGCCTTCATTACAAAATATAAGGAGTGATGCGGATTCTCTATCCTTCCCCGCTTATGGTTTAAGCTGTTCTTCATGATTCTGAGTCGGTATCAGCGACTGATCGTCGTATTGTTTCTTTAGTGTATCCACTGTAAGCTCGCTTCGTACGCCAAAGTTTGAACCATATTTTTTCTCAAAGTTACCTGCAAGAGCCTCACCACGTTTTTGCCGATATCGGCTGTTCTCATTCCGACTACGCATTTCATTTCCTCCCTGCAACAAGAATGGCTGAGATCTGTGAAATTTGCGAAAAGCTACGAGAAACTTGGAGAAAACACTCTGATGAGGTTGTACCTGCTTCCATTATACAATAATTGTTAAAATCATCTCAAGCATAAACGCCTTCGGCGNNTCCTTATAAGGACGGTAAGCGTTTATGCGAGAAATATAAAACATAAAGTATAGGTGCTAAACTTATACTTTATGTTTTATATTTCAAGAAAAACAGACTGCCCAATGAAGGACAGCCTGTCTTCCGAATCATTTAGTCCAAATCGTTAGGAAGCGGATCAGGATGCGAGGACTCTGCAGGCTTGGCCACCCATTCATCTGCTTCTGGCTCAATGTCCACACCATTCTCCATCTTCTTAATTTCAGCTAATGAATCGCCGTCTTTATTTTCCTTGTTGCGGATTTCCGCTTCATCTTGAGAATAATCTGACATGTGAAATCCTCCTCAGGTGGTTTGCTTTTTTGGTTCCTTAGTTATAGTTACCCGAAGGAGTGTTTTACAAACATGGTTACGATGAATGAATTTATGGGTACATGATCCAAGCCACTACCGGACCGATACAAGAACCGACAATAGCACAAACGGTCATCGCTACCGAGCTCATTGAAACTGACTGTTCACCATATTCCAGCGCCTTTGCAGTTCCAAGTGCATGAGAACCAGTTCCTAAACCGATCCCAATCCCAACCTCACTTCGTATCCTAAACAGCTTTATGATGAGAGGGCCGCCAATCGCGCCCGTAAATCCGGCAATCATTACAAATACGGAGGTTAACGAGGAGTCCCCACCTAAACCATTTGAGATCTGTATTTTTACAGGCGTTGTGATCGATTTTGGCAATATGGACAGAACATACAATTTAGAGAATCCTAGACCTGCCGCCAAAAGCAAACCACTAAACATTCCTATTAATAGACCTACAATCGCTCCCCCTAGGATCGCCGGAAGATTCTCAACTAACACATTACGTTGTTTATACAATGGGTAGGCTAGCGCCACTACAGCAGGACCGAGCAGCTGATTAATCCACTGACCGCCTATCATATAAGTATCATACGGAATATGAAAATATAGAAGTATTGCTACAACAAGGACTGTTGCTGTTAGCGCTGGAATAAGTACAGGAAACCGAAAACGTCTATATATTACGGACATCATCAAATAAATAGCAACATTAAGCAGGACAATTCCTGTCGCGATAAAAAACATTAAATTCCCTTCCCCTTTTCGCTTAAGCTCTTGCTGCTCCAACCCGCCTTGGTCTTGCCTTTCAAGGTTGAAAGCCATTGACNNGCCATTGACTGGTATGTGCTGCTGCTGCAATTGTGAGGACGCTGCTAACGATAAGAATCAAGATTAATAGCAAACCTCTTCCACTAAAAATATCCATATGCTTCACGATCCCAGCCGTCGCTGGAATAAAAAATAATGGAAGGTAAGCTAATATTGTTGTTGCACCATCTTCAATCCACTTCACTGGTACGACCTTGAATAATAATAAAACGAAGAGCAGCAGTAATCCAACGATACTCCCAGAAACGGGAAGATGCAGCTGCTTTTGCAGGAAGTCTCCAGCCAAGTAGAACAAATAAAGCAGGAACACTTGAATAATAATGCGAATGATTTTCATGATGCAGGATCCCTTCATTATTAAATTAACTCGATAAAGCTTAAAATAGGTCACCTCAATAAGAGTATCAGAGTTTTCATGAAAATTTCAATTACTTTTCGAATCTTGTAAGAATTAAACAAAAAAAACTGCATTATCTCCAGAACACCGGAGACTTTGCAGATTAGTTATTTTCGTTATGCGGCTCAAGAATGAAGTTCCAGTTAGTTAAACCCACTGAACGACTTGCTCTGCGCTTTGTCTTGTTTTGCCACGTGGTTCATTCAAACGATATCCAAAGGCTACCATACAGGAGATTCCAAAATGCTCGGCATCCATAATCCCCTCTTCGGTAAGAATCTGCTCAATCTTTGCCTTATTGAAACCTTCCATTGGGCAAGAATCGATTCCGATTAAAGCGGCTGCTGTCATCATATTACCAAGGGCTATATAAGTCTGCCGGCAGCTCCATTCGAACATAGCACGCTCATTTTCCATCAATCCGAAATCATCCTTCAAGAACTTATCGTACATTTTACCTTTCCCTTCCATCACTTCCGGAGGTAGCTCCTGCACTTGTTCCATGATCTCTCTAATATAATCTGAGTCAGCAGCCATATCTTTAGGAAGACGTGAGAGAATCAATACAAAATGACTTGCGGTTGGCAATTGCTTTTGTGCTCCCCAAGCATGACCACGTAATTTCTCGCGTACTTCCGGATTTTGCACTACTACAAAACGCCAAGGCTCGAATCCGAATGAACTTGGTGACAAACGTCCTGTTTCCAGAATAAACTGAAAGTCTGACTCACTAATTTTTTTATGACTATCAAATTCTTTAGTTGCATGTCTGAACTGGTAGGCAGACAGGATTTCATTCTTGTTTAAAGACAAAGTATCCATATTTAACACTCCTTTTGTTTGCTTAGAATCAACGACCCATTTGACTGTCTGTCGTTCTCACGCTTAATATTAGAATATATATCACTTCTTTAAAAGTACGCACATTAATGTTATGTAGTATACAAAATGATACTATGGGAGTTGAACGGCTATGCGTGATCGAAAAGGTGGATTCGGAGATTGCCCAGGAGGCAATAAGGAAGCTTGCCCTGTGGAATTTACGCTCGATGTTATAGGAGGGAAATGGAAGGGAATTCTCATCTATCACTTGATGGATGGAACGAAACGCTTTAACGAATTCCGCCGGATATGCCCAGGAATCACTCAACGTATGTTAACCCTGCAGCTTAGAGAGCTGGAAGAAGATGGGGTTGTACACCGTGAGGTATACCATCAGGTTCCCCCGAAAGTCGAATACTCGTTAACTGAATTTGGCAAGACACTGACCCCTATTATTAAACTCATGAAAGACTGGGGCGAGGTTTACAAAATAAAACAGCTTTCCGCAGAAAGCTGTCCAGAAGGTATGGATATAACGGTGTAGCTCAAAACTGCACCTTTTATTTTTCCCCATTAAAGAATGCCTCGGCCTTTTCCTTATGTTCATCCGTAACCTGACCTGAAATAGCTTTAATGCCTGCTGCAATAATTGCCGCATCATCCGTAAATCCAAGTCCGAGAAGCGCATCTGGTATCGCATCAATAGGTGAGATGAAATAAGCCAACGCTCCGAAGGCGATTCCTTTTGCCCATAAAGGGGTCTTAGCGTCGATTGCGCAATAATACATGGCAATAACATCTTTTGTAAATGGGATCTTGCCTGCGAACTTTTTAGTTTTTGTCCAAAAATTCCGAGTCACCATATCCTCATTCTCTTTGCTGTATGGAAACTTCTCTGCTGTGAGTTCCGCAGTGTTCTTGTCATCATCTTTCTTCATTAGATTGTCCCTCCGCAAGGTTCATATGAAGTTCATACTGTCAGTATACCCTCAGCTATTATTTATATCTTTAAGATAAACTATAGCTCGTTCTATGAAACTTACACAATATCATTTAATTTCTTTAATTCTTTTCAAATCACTGCTGCATAACGCTTCAAGATTATTAAAGATTCGCTCGGCATCCCAATCCCACCACTTAAGCGCTTCAAGATATTCGATCAATTCATCATCAAAACGTTGTCTAATCACTTTACATGGATTTCCTCCAGCCACACTATAAGCCGGGATATCTTTCACAACTGTTGAATTAGCTGCGATGACGGCCCCATTTCCAATATGTACACCAGGCATAACCGTAACATTCTGCCCAATCCACACATCGTTACCGATTACTGTATCTCCTTTTAAGGGTAGATCTGATAATTCTGGAACCGCATGCTCCCAGCCATTAGCCATGATATTGAAAGGATAAGCCGTAACAGAATTCATTCGATGGTTGGCACCATTCATGACAAATTCAATGCCGTTGGCAATCGCACAGAACTTCCCTATAATGAGCTTGTCACCAATAAAATCATAATGATGAGTCACATGCTCCTCAAACTTTTCCGCACCGTTTATATCATCATAGTACGTATAATCGCCAACCATAATATTTTTTCTTGTAATCACATTTTTGATATAACAGATACTTTTGATTTGTTCATTAGGATAGAGCGTATTCGGATTCGGTCCATATTTCTCCATAAATAACGCCTCCCTCTCTTTTTGATAAAACATAGCAGAGATCACACTCTTTTTCAAATATGTACGATTCATGAACATAAAAAAACGGCTACCCTTTGGTAACCGGAATTCTTTGTATTCACGCTTAAGCTAAAGGCTAAGCCTACCTCTTCGATAAAACATCTACTTCATATTGCTTCACATCGCTCAACCAGCTTTCACGGACCGGCACACCATTCATCGCACAATAATAATCCCAAACAGCTCCGAACGGATAAGATTTCAATTCCTCCACAAGTGCAAGTCTTGTAGTATAATCCCCATCCAGTTCAATTTGCTTCAATAGCTCTATCGGATCCAGCATTGCACGTAACAAGGCTTTGATTGTGTTCCGTGTTCCGATCACCCAAGCGGCAATATGATTAATACTTCCGTCAAAGAAATCAAGTCCGATATGAGTTCTGTCTAGGAATTGACCTCTTACTAGTTCACGAGCAATTTCCAGCAGTTCATCATCCATAGTCACCACATGATCACTGTCCCAGCGTACTGGACGGCTAACATGCAGCAGCAATTGATCACCAAACAGCAGCCAAGACGATAGTTTATTCGAAATGGTTTCGGTCGGATGGAAATGTCCAGCATCGAAGCAAACCGCTTTACCACGGCTTAGCGCATAACCCATATAAAATTCATGCGAGCCCACCACATAACTTTCCGAGCCAATTCCGAACAGCTTGCTTTCTACAGCGTCAATGTTATATTGCTGATCGATCTCCTCGCTGAAAATCTCATCCAGTGATTGCTGAAGTCGTACCCTCGGCGATAGACGGTCGATCGGTGTATCTTTATATCCATCTGGAACCCAGAAATTAGTCACACAAGGCTGTCCTAGTTCCTGACCAAAGGATTCGGCGATCCGGCGTGAGGCCTTGCAATGATCAATCCAGAAGTTTCGGATTTCAGGATCAGGGTGGCTTAGTGTGAAGCCATCGCTTGCTTTTTCATGGGAAAAACAGGTCGGATTGAAATCCAATCCAAGTCCCTGCTCTTTAGCCCAGTTCACCCACCGTTCGAAATGCTTAGGCTCTAACGCATCAAGATCTACTGTCTCTTCCGTATCAGCATAAATAGCATGTAGATTAACTTTATGACGGCCAGGGATAAGCGCTAGTGCTTGCTCCAAATCACGGCGTAGCTCCTCTGGATTCCTAGCTCGCCCCGGGTAGCTCCCCGTGACCGCGATCCCGCCGCTTAGTTCCTTTTCCTTATTCATGAAGCCCTTTACATCGTCTCCCTGCCAGCAGTGCAAAGAAATCTTAATTGCTGCAAGCTGCTCTAATACCTTATCTACGTCGATGCCATGCTGTGCGTAGAGCTTTTTCGCTTCATGATAGCTCGTCTGTATGCTCTTTAAGCTTTCTGTATTCTGCTCCATGTTTGAGCCTCCTGATATTGGCTAAGTGTTTTCTTTTAGGGGCATTTTTGCCTCTCTTTGGCTCATTCATAGCTGTTTCACATATTCATGGTTACTTTACTGGTTACTCTTATACGACCTGCAGTCGAGCAAACTCAGCCAATGCCGCAGCTTTGATGGTTGGATCCATCTCCTGCGGATTATAGAGCGTTACATCAAATGAACGATATC
>DJUJ01000224.1:18846-32357 GCA_002438345.1 Paenibacillus sp. UBA6285 | reverse complement strand
CTGATCATTTGCATAACCACATTACCTAACGCGGTGGATTCCGTTGGCCCAGTGTAAATCTCCATCTCTAGCAGATCTGCCGCGATCTGACATAACAGTCCGTTGTTCGCGCCTCCCCCTACGATATGCAGCCGCTCCCACTTCTCGCCAGTCAATAGCTGAAGATCCTGAACGTAGAAATAATAAGAAAGGGCAAGACTGTCAAACACACATCTAGCAACCTCCCCTGGTGTCTGAGGTACCAACTGTCCTGCTTCCACGCAATAGTTGCGTATTTCACTGATCATGTTCGACGGATTCATGAATCGTTCATCATTGCAGTATATGATGGATCTAAAAGGGATTTCTTGAGCGGCCAACTCCACCAGTTCGCCGAAGCTGTATTGCCCGCCATATTCCTCACGAACCTTTTGGATCAGCCACATCCCCATAATGTTCTTAAGAAAACGGAACGAGCTGAAGGCTCCCCATTCGTTCGTATAGTTGCGCTCCATCGCCTCTGGACTTGTGATTGCTGAGCTTCGTTCCACCCCGATGAGTGACCAAGTACCACTACTGAGAAATCCCCAGTTCTCGCTGCTTGCAGGAACCCCTAATACAGCTGAAGCTGTGTCATGAGTAGCTACTGCTATGAACTCACAATCTGGAAGATCACCGTATGCCGTCAAGGATTCCGTCAACTCGCCAATTCGTTCCCCAGGTTCCGTTAAGGGTGGAAATTGCTCTTTTGAAAGACCAAGCAGTGTCAGAAGATCACTATCATAATCCCGAGTATGAAGATTCAGCAGACCCGTGGTTGAAGCATTCGTGACTTCGCTAATTCTACGACCCGTAAGCCGATAATAAAGATAATCTGGAACCAACAGGATTGAATGTGCTGCTTCAAGATCTACCTGATCATGCACAAACAGCTGGTACAACGTATTAATCGGGAGGACTTGTATTCCCGTCTTTCCGTAAACGCTTTCAGTTAATATATTGCGATGTAGGCTCTGTACCGCTCCATCCGTCCGGGAGTCACGATAAGAAAAAACTTCATGAATCCGTGTACCCTCCTGATCTAAAAGTACGTAATCCACGCCCCAAGTATCAATACCGACAGTACAATGCTCGATCCCTTTAGACTTCACCTTCTGCAAGCCTTTTACGATTTCAGTAAATAAATAATCCACGTCCCAATAAAGATTACCATTCTTCTCAGAGAATCCATTACTGAAGCGGTGGATTTCTTCTATAGATAAGATTCCTCCCAGCTCTTGCAAGGTTCCGCAGACTACTCTCCCACTAGAGGCTCCGATATCGATAGCGATATGATTCTGATATTGTTTATGTGCCCCAGAATTCATCCTTAAACAACTCCTTATCTCCACATCAGCCTACCAGCAAGGCGAATACGATTCCTGGGCCATGAACGCCTATCGTCAGATCATTCTCAATATCCGCTGACCGACTAGGTCCAGAGATANNTTGCCCCGCTTCATCAAAATCAATAAGCACCTCACCCAGACGAGTCTTCAGCCGCTCAAGCGGAATGATGGCAATTAATGCAGTAGGTAACAAGCTGACAGAGCGGCCTTTATCTTCAGAAGATAACACAGTAATAGAGCCAGTATAAGCAACTGCATAATCTGCGATCACAATTCCAATATCGGCCTCCGCCGCTCTAGCTTTCCATGCTTCCTGCAGATCTGTATTCCAGACAGATACCCGTGTATCTGCAAGTTCTTCTTCTAGCCTAAGTGCCGCAAGCTCTGCTACATTTTGCCGGAGAATATAACGTGCGAGCATCTCATTCGCTTTATTGACGATGAAAGCTTTAGCTTCATCCATATCTGTCATGCGAAACACATGTCCGCCTGCGCTTTGAAAATTCGAAGTAAATTGATCGACCCGTTCCTCCAGACTCCACTGGAATTCTTGCCAATATTGAGGCGCGCCGCGAAAAGGATGTACAGGAGCCACTGTCGTTCTCGGTCGCTTTAAGCGACGGGCAATATCGTTCATGAATGCCTGCTGCTTCTCACGAGAGTCATGCTCCATACGCTCCAGCCATTTACTGTGCGTTTCCTCAGCCATGTCCGGGGCCTCCTTTCAGTTCTTCCATCTTCCGCTTTTGCAGTAAATCTTCCATTCGCTTCTGAATGGCTGGGTCCATCTTGTGACTGTTACTGTCTAGCTCCTTCTGAAGCCCTTTCCAACTCTCACGGAAGGATTCATCCGCTAGCTTAGGAGCAATCCGGTAGTTATTCCAGCCCTTAAGCGGCCCAAGCTTCGACGGAATTCCTCCGTCTCGAACAAGTAGCTTTTGTCCGATTCTACCTATCTTCATCACACTATTGAATCGCTGTGACTTCGACATAATCGCACCAAAGCCCTTCATGCCGAGACCTTCCGCCTTATCACCATAGCCACGTTCTACCTTACGCCGTCTCAAATAAATGAGCATATCATGCAGAGGGATTTTGACTGGACAAGCTTCATAACATGCTCCGCACAGACTAGAGGCTGAGGCGATGTCATCCCATTGATCTACGTTTTTGTTCAGCGCCGGGGTAAGTACCGCTCCGATAGGTCCGCTATAAGTTCCACCATATGCATGACCGCCAATATGACGGTATACAGGGCAAGCATTCAGACAAGCTCCACAGCGGATGCAGTTCAGCAGTTCCTGAAATTCTGGATCGCCTAGCTGCTCAGATCGCCCATTATCAAGAATTATAATATGTTGCTCTTCCGGCCCGTCACCGTCATCTTTCCTACGGGGTCCTGAAATACCCGACATATATACCGTTAACTTCTGACCTGTTGCGGAACGGGGCAATAACGTAGCCATCACCTCAAGATCGCTCCAAGAGGGAATTATCCGCTCCATCCCCATCAGGGTGATTTGCGTTTTTGGCAGGGTGGTGACCATGCGGGCATTGCCTTCATTCTCAAATAACACCATTGAACCCGTCTCCGCAATTGCAAAATTACAACCCGTCATCCCAATATCCGCTTCTAGAAATTTCTCCCGTAGCTTACGCCGCACAAATCCTGCAAGGATCGTAGTTTCAGGCAAAAGTTCCTCCCCTGCCTCCTTGGACAACAGCTCTGCAATCTGATAGCGGTTCTTATGAATAGCAGGAATAATGATATGTGATGGAGTTTCTCCGGCAAGCTGGATAATATATTCCCCTAGATCAGTCTCAATCGTCTCCACGCCAATGGATTCCAGCGCCGTATTCAAATGCAACTCCTCTGTAACCATCGATTTGGATTTGACCACGGAAGCCGCTTGTTTCCGCTGCGCAATCTCTAAGGCAATCTTTACTGCCTCTTCACCCGTTGCCGCAAAATGAATATGAGTGCCGTTCGCTCTTGCATTGTCCGCAAAAAGATTCAAATAATAGTCGAGATGAGCGATAGTATGCAAGCGGATTTGCCGCCCCTGCTCACGCCATTCTTCCCAGCGTCCATGATCGTTAGCCGCTTTCTGTTTCCCGTCACGCAGCCTTTCCGTGGTGAAGCGAACTNNCGAACCGCCTTGCGCAAAAAGTCATTATTCAGCGCCAAGTCTGCACGCTGTTTTACCGTAGCTGGCTTCACACTAGCTGATTCTGATTTAGTATGGGCGGCATTATGACTCATTTTCCACTCACCCCTTCATACAGTAGCTCTGCCAGATGCATGACTCGGACTGGCTTGTGGCGATAACGTAAATTCCCAGCAATATTCATGAGACAGCCCATATCCAGACCCGTTAAGACCTCTGCTTCCGTCTCCAGCACATGATCTGACTTCTCAGACACCATTGCCCCGGAGATGTCAGACATCTTCACGGCAAAGGTTCCACCAAATCCGCAGCAGTCCTCGGCAAAAGGTAGTGGTACCATCTTCATCTCCTTCACATTCTGCATAAGCTGCATTGGTTCATCGCGAATCCCCAGAATCCGGGTGCCATGACAGGAAGGATGATAGGTAACTTTATGCGGAAACACGGCCCCTAGATCAGTTATGCCAAGCACCTGTACCATAAACTGGCTGAATTCATAGGATTTGCGTTGCAAATTCTGCGCCTTGGCCAAATTAATCGGATCATCCTGAAACAGTTTCGGGTAATGATGAAGCATCCCGGTGCAAGACCCGGAAGGAGCAATGACGAAATCACTGTCTTCGAAAGCCTGCAAAATCGTAAGCGCAGCTTGACGCGCCTCATTCCAATATCCACTGTTGTACGCAGGTTGCCCGCAGCAAGTCTGCACCTCCGGGAACTCTAGCTGTACGCCATATCTGGCCAGCAGACGAGCCATAGCTTCCCCAACTTTCGGGTACACAGCATCGCTGACGCAAGTAATAAACATTGATACCTTCATGTCTTCACCTCCTGCACAACTATTATCTACACCGTAGTTATTGCGATATTCAGCTCCTGCAGTTGCTTCAGTTGTTCTTCAGCAGGACTATAATCCGTAATTAAGACATCTATTTCACTAGGTGACGCAACATGTGTGAACGCTTGAATTCCGAACTTACTGGAGTCACACAGCAGGATCGTCTGCTCGGCTATAGAGAGCATCTTTCGCTTCACCATCGCCTGCAACTCATTGGATTCACTGGCACCGCGTTCGAAGTGAAATCCTTTACAGGAAAAAAACATCTTATCCACGTGGTACAACTCAAGCGAACGCTCCGCTAAATGGCCAACAAAGGACATCGATCTGCGGCTCAATTGACCGCCGGTTGAGATCACATCAATTCGTTCCTTCCCGCTTAACTCCGCAGCCACCCTAGTAGAATTTGTCAGCACAGTAAGTGGCATATCAGGCAAATGAGAAGCCATATACCAAGCCGTCGTACTAGCATCCAGCAAAATTCGATCTCCAGGTTGAATCATCATTACAGCCTCACGAGCAATCCGCTGCTTCTCCGCAGCATTCATAATTTCACGTTCAGCATATGGCGTCTCCGGCTGACGGTCACGCAAGCTAACTGCTCCACCGTGAGAGCGTATCAGTCTCCCAGCCTTTTCCAATCGATCAAGATCCCGGCGGATAGTCTCCTCCGTCACTTGGCATAATGTGCTCAGTTCCGAGACACGGATGCTGCCGCGTTCATTCACTAGCTCTACGATTTTTTCATATCTATCTGCAATCAGCATGGCTTCCCTCCGTTATGTCTATCTATATTCCATCTGCCTCTTATCTAGTAAAAGCCGCTGGCACTCCACCGTCAATCGTCAACATACAGCCCGTAGTCTTCTCTGACTTGGATGAAGCAAAGAAAGCAACGCCTTCAGCAATATCACGTGGATAAATATTTACAAGCAGTGTTGTGCGTTTACGGTAATGCTCCTCAAGTTGATCTGGCTCAACTCCGTAAGCAGCCGCCCGCTCATTCCGCCAGTTCGAATTCCAAATGGCAGAACCTTGTAGAATGGCATCCGGCAAAATCGTATTCGCACGAATGCCGAATTCTCCACCTTCAGCTGCAATACAGCGAGCTAAATGTGCTTCGAGTGCTTTAGCAGAGCTGTAAGCCGAGACGCTTTTTCCAGCAAATATGGAGTTCTTGGAACCAATGAACACCATGCTGCCACCGATTTTCTGCTCCTTCATCACCTTAAAAGCTTCGCGAGCGACGAGAAAATATCCTGTGCCTAGCACGGAAATATTCAAGTTCCACTCTTTTAATGAAGTCTCGTCAAAAGGACTGGAGGTCGCTAGCCCTGCATTGTTCACGATAATATCTACTCCACCGTAGAAAAGCGCTGTATCCGCATAAGCTGAGGTAACTTGCTCTTCCTGTGTTACATCCATCCTAACAGCAAACGCACGATTCTCACCGTATTTTCCGTTAATCTCCTCGGCAATTTTCTGTGCTCCATCCAGATTGAGGTCTGCTAGCAAAACATGCGCCCCTTCGGACACTAGGCGACGAGCGGTTTCACTACCAATTCCTCCTGCGCCACCAGTAATGAATGCAACCTTACGCGAGAATTCTGCTTCTGCCGGTGCCAGCGATAGTTTATATAATTCCAGTGGCCAGTATTCCACATTGTACGATTCGTTCTCACTAAGGGAGACGAAATCACCCAGTGCCGTAGCTCCCCGCATAACGGCGATAGCCCGGTGATACAAAGCTCCGCTGATCTTGGAGTTACTCCAGCTTTTGCCTGTGTTTATCATTCCTACTCCGGGAATCAGGATCACGCGCGGCGCGGCTTCAAACATTACGTCGCCCTCATGCTTATTACGATCGAAGTAAGCTTTGTACTGCTCTTTATAAGCGGTTATCGCTTCGTTCAGCTTCGCCTTCAAGCCATCAATATCACTGGCATTTGGCTCCCAAGCCACAAAAAGTGGTAGCATTTTGGTATGAACCAAATGATCCGGACAAGCTGCACCTACACCGGATAATTCCTGCGAGTTAACCCCACCTACAAAACGCAGCACATCCTCTACATCATCGAAGGTCAGAATCATTTTACGTTCATCGCTAACTGCGCCTCTGATCAAAGGCATCACTGCCGCGGCTACAGCCCGCCGCTCTCCTTCCGAAAGTGCTTCCGATTTGCGCCCTCCGAATAGGTTCTCATCTTCAATTCTATCTTCGATGTAACGCTCCGCCTCGTTAATAATAGAGATCGTCTTATCATAACAAGCTTCCGGAGTATCTCCCCAAGTCACAAGACCATGTTTCTCCATCAGCACTAATTCAGCTTGCGGGTTGGCAAGCACGCCTTCGGCAATCATTTTGGATAAAGTGAAGCCTGGACGGATGTAAGGCACCCATACGAACCGATCCCCATAAATTTCCCGCGCAATATCTTTACCGTTATGAGCACAGCATAAGCTGATAATCGCATCCGGATGCGTATGATCCACATGTTTGAATGGTAAAAAAGCATGCAGCAACGTCTCAATGGAAGCACGCGGATGCTTAGGATCAATCATACAGTTCGCAAGGTAAGCCACCATTTCTTCATCGGGCATTTCCTCCCGATCAAATAAAGGGGCAATATCCTGAAGCCGCAATCCGGTAAAATTTCCTGCTTTCATCGTAGCGAGGTCAGAGCCGCTGCCCTTCACCCACATTACTTCTACCTCACGACCACGGAAATCCAATTCTATCGTCNNGCTGGAGGTATTCCCTCCACCAAAGTTGCATACTCTACGATCTTCACCCAGCAGATTGGAGCGATATACCAGTGCATCCAGACCTCCGTTGATGTCTTTTTCCCGTGACGAATTCCATAAACTTTGTACCATTTGTGAATACCTCCGTTTTTGAATGTTTATTTTTTTGTTTATTTTTCTTTGTTTTGATTTTAATCTATTTGTTTGTGTTTGAATAGAGCGTTTTCAACAAAATTTTAAATTCATTTCACATTTTAGACGAATCTCCCTTGGATGAACTGGAATAACATCGCGAATAACAAAAAAAGAGTTGCCTTAGCAACTCCCTCACTTCCACTGTTCAGCACACCGACTCATAGACTAATCCAGTAGTTACCTTTTCCTTCCTCAATGCCACTAAGTTTTCCTTTGTTTGCTTCAATGACCTTTCTTGAAGCCGTCCGCATTATTTAATTGCACAATCTACAACTAAATTTAACTTCATCACTCCTGTCTCGTGTTAAGTGCACTTTGTGCAATTAAATTTCCCCAATCTAGCTGTATCAGCTGATTTCCAGAGATATAGTTGTATAAAGTACTTCTATATCACATTAGTGGGAGTAAAGTAGCTGTTTAGTTGTACGAAATACACTTATCTGCCGTCACCCTCTTTTTCACAGTAATGTTCCTTCTTCTCTCTCCTCCTTCCGAACTCTCGTAGTATACTTTTTAGAATAAGATTCAGATGTTGTATTTTTGATAAGGAGGTTTGTGATGGTAAATAGCTTTAAGAATGCCAAGGGGCAAGAAAGAGTGAGGCAATCGTACCAGCAGCTAGTTAATCGGTGGCCTATTCTATTTGAGGAGATAGACCTCCCTACCACATATGGGCTGACGCATTGTATCATTTCCGGTCAAAAGAGTAATCCACCTTTGTTTCTGTTTCATGGCGTTGGTGATAACTCGGCGGTCATGTGGATCTTAAACATCGAAGAATTATCGAAACATTTCTATTGCATCGCTATTGATACTTTGGGCGGACCCGGAAAAAGCATTCCTAACGAGCATTTTAACAAACAGAAGTTTGAGCAAGTAGAATGGATTAATGAGATAGCGACGCATCTGAGCATAGACGTCTTTAATATCGCAGGTGTGTCAAACGGTGCCTATATTGCTTTTAATTATGCGACTAGACAACGAGACAGAGTGAACCGTGTTGTTTGTTTGGAAGGAGGGATGGTCACAACACCTATCAAAGCAATGATACAAACCTTAATGATGATGTTCCCAGAGATTCTGATTCCTACGGATCGCAATTTACTTAAGGTTCTGAAGAAATTAAGCGCTCCAAACTCCCCTCTATTTGATAATCATCCAGAATTAGCTGCTCATCTGATCCTGTTAATGCGAACTCATAATCAGCAAGCTATGTTTGTGCATAAGCTTCAAAAATACGATAAGGACGCATCAATTGCTGTCAGAGACAAGCTATATTTTTTAGTAGGAGAACATGCATTAAAACAATCGAAGGACTTCATAGATATTTTAGAAGATGGAAAGTTCCATTACCAAGTCATCCCCCATGCGGGACACGGCATTAATCACGAGCAACCGGATAGGGTAAACACTGAGATCATCAATTTCCTGACAGACGATAATGATAAATCACTTGCATCCATATGAAAGCGCTACTATTATGATTGTAATTATTCATACCCACTCTACATAAGGAGATGTTAACCATCAGATACGGAACTTTAGCGCATACGTTTGGTTGCCTGCCCCTCAAATCATTGACTGAAACTCTTCAGAATTATGATATCGATTTTGTTCAACTCGCTTTATCCAAAGCCATTCAGGACATCGACACTTCCACTGGTAAATTAAGTCCTGGCCTCGCAAACTATATTGGCGAACAATTTGACAGAGCAGGTATACGTATCGGCGTGTTAGGCTGTTACATCAACCCCATCCACCCAGATCCCGTCATTCGGAGATTAGAAATTAATCGATTCAAAGAGCATCTTCGGTATGCACGCCAATTCGGCGCACCTATGGTGGCTACGGAGACGGGTTCGCTAACTACTTTTCAAGCACAAGACCCGCTCCATTACGAAGATATCGGCTGGGACATATTAAGGGTTACTGTACAAGAGCTTGCGGAGGAAGCTGAAAAATGGGGCGTTTTTCTGGGACTTGAGGGCGTCAGCACGCATACACTTTCTACACCAGATAAGATGCGCCGCATCCTAGATGAAGTCCCTTCAAGCAATATCGGTGTTGTCTTGGATCCATGCAATTTTATTGGTGACGCTGTAGATGTGCAGGATCAAATTGTCGATGACTCGTTTAGGTTATTCGGGGACCGGATCATTCTGGCGCATTTAAAAGACATCTATCAAGATGGAGAAAAAACATACCACGGTAAGGCTGGTAGAGGGCATTTCCACACCGAAGCTTTCCTGAACAAATTAAACGAGTATAAGCCAATGATCGACGTATCTTTAGAGGATATAACGAATCTGGAGATTAACGAGTCCGTTGCCTTGTTGAAGAAGATTACTTCCCATATATAAACCGGATTTAAGGTACTTAAGCCACCGGAAAATATCGGTTCTTCACGCCAGCGAAAGATGAGGAGCTCTGTTACCATTACAACGGTGCGGATATCTTTGTTAGTTCAAGTATTTTTGATACGAGTTCTTTACCGGAACTTGAAGCCATGCGGTGTGGCGCAGCTCTCGTCTGTGTTTATTCAGGTGGTAATATGGTATAGGCAACTGTCTGCTCTCATATAGGTACGAGCATCGGCTTGGTGAAGATGTCATCCGCTTAATTCGAGACCAAAACTTAAGAACTAAATTAGCAGCACAAGGTGAAAGGTCCTCACACAAATGGACATTGGAAAATAGTGTTAAGTTTTTTGAACATACGATTTAAGATATATTATAAAAAAACAGCAAGTCTCTGGATGAGATTTGCTGTTTTTTGATTGATTTAGATCTACACTTACTCTCTCTTTCGATACATGCCTGGTGAGACGCCGTAACGCTCACCGAATACCCTGTGGAAATNNCCGAATCCAGTCTCCTCTGCAATCCGCTCCAGGGTGTAATTAGTGTTATCCATCAACCTTAGCGCCATGGCAAGACGAATACGCCCCGCATACTGCATAATAGAATAGCCAAACTGAATTTTGAATAAATGTACGGCCCTTGTTACACTAATTCCGGCATGAGCAGCTACGTCCTTTAATCTGATCTCTGGTGTAGCATGCTCCTCCACATAACTCTTCATCTTAAGTCCGTGTAGAAGCGAGGCCGATGATGAGGCAGGAGCCTCTTCAATCGCCCGATCCAGCAGCAAACACAAAGCCTTAAATAGCGCTTCAAGTATTTCTGGAGTACCTCCATCAAGCCTTCTGTGCTCTAGATCGAGTTGTTGCCATATACTCTGTAGCTTGCCATCATCCGCAATTCTTACCTTCTTTGGTCTCTCACGTTGATTCCACCAGTGATCCACCCATTCCCCTGTACACATTACAAAATAATCCGCGCTATGTCCCAAAGGACTTTTCTTTTCACCGATTCTCAAANNTAGGGCTTAAATAATAACAGATAACAGATCACCAGGTACCACAGTAACCATTTCCCCATCGATGAGTACTTCACATTCCCCTTCCGCTTGCAGCCTTATGATATAGGTATCCAGCCCGCTGCGAAATAATTGCCGAAATGGCTGGGTATGGCGAATAAAGCCACAAAGACTAATTTGGACACTGTTTGTTTCCATGCATATATTCCTCTTCTCATAGTAGTCGATGACCAGATTATTGAGGTTCTTAGCCATATTGTTTCTTCAAAGAGGTATGAATTTCCTTCTATAATAGAAATAGAATTAATACGTTTTAGGAGGTTATTAATCATTATGAGTAAAACTATTCGCGTCATTCAAACAGCTAAAGAGACCGCAGACCGTTTAACGGAAAAAGAACCTCTGATCTTCATTCCTGATACCGTAGGAGTTGAATCAGAGCTCATCAATATTTATGATGATTTAGAATATCAGGAAATCGAAGGTTTCGGCGGTGCACTTACTGAGGCGTCTGCCGTTACCATTGCTAAACTAAGTGAAGCTAAGCAAAAAGAAATTATCGATGCTTATTTTGATCCTGATCATGGGATCGGGTATACACTATGCCGCTCCCATATCCAAAGCTGCGATTTCTCGCTAGGCAACTACGCTTATGTTGAGGAAGGAGATTCGGAGCTGCATACGTTCGATATCTCTAGAGATCAAGATTCAATTATCCCACTAATCAAACATGCTGCTTCAGCTGTAGGCGAAGAATTCCGTCTGTTCTCTTCTCCATGGAGTCCGCCTGCTTTCATGAAGACGAACGGTCAAATGAACGGTGGTGGAGCACTTAAGCCTGAATACCGTGAGGCTTGGGCCAACATGTTCGTTAAATATATTCAGGCTTACGCTGCTGAAGGCATCGATATTTGGGCCGTTAGTGTTCAGAATGAAGCGAAGGCTGTTCAAATATGGGATTCTTGCCTTTATACTGCCGAAGAAGAAAAGGATTTTGTTCGTGATTACTTGGGACCAGCCTTGGAACAAGCCGGTTTGGCTCATGTAAAGGTTATGATCTGGGATCATAACAAGGAGCGCGTGTATGACCGTGCCAAGGTTGCTTTCGAAGATCAAGAAGCTTCCAAATACATTTGGGGAATTTGCTTCCACTGGTACTCCGGCGATCACTTCGAAGCCCTATCTGCCGTACATGATCGCTTCCCAGACAAAAAGCTGTTCTTCAGCGAAGGCTGTCAAGAAGGCGGCGTTCATCTCGGTTCTTGGAACACAGGCGAACGTTACGGCCATGATATCATTGGCAATCTGAACAACTGGATGTCGAGCTGGACCGACTGGAACATTGTCTTGGACGATCAAGGCGGCCCTAACCATGTAGGTAATTACTGCGATGCTCCAATTATCGGGGATACGAAGAACGATGAAATTACTTTTGAGAGCTCCTTCTATTACATCGGGCACTTCAGCAAATATATTCGTCCAGGCGCTAAACGAATTGGTCATTCCAAATATACAGATAAGCTAGAAACAACAGCTTTCCGTAACCCAGATGGCACTATTGCAGTTATCGTTATGAACCGCACGGAACAAGAACTTCCATTCACTTTGCGCTTCCATGATGAATTGGCTGAGAACATGATTCCTGCCCATGCTATTCAAACCTTGCTAATTAAGTAAAATTAATAGGAGGTTCTCTTTATGCCAAGTGCATAGAGAGAACCTCCTTTTGTTTAATTAAGTGTAATAGTATGTTATTTCGGATATTGAAATGCCGCAGGGTAGCGGGCTGGAATTGCTGGCACGGATTCGCGAGGGGAATTATAGTATTCAGACGATTCTTCTTACCAATTATGCAGATTTCAACTATGCACAGAAAGCAATCGAATTGCAGAGCTTTGAATATTTTCTTAAGCCAATTGAATTTGACAAGATGATGTTAATTATTCAGAAAGCTGTGGTAAAAGTGAAGGAGCAGCAGCAAAATGAGAAGGCTATACAGGAGGGATCCTTCTGGAAGAACAGTCAAGCCCAAATTATTGAACATTTCTGGCGCAAGCTGGTCAGCGATAGCATCTGCTTACCCCTAAAGGCGAATACGATCGCTCGCTCGATTAAAACACAAAATCTCCCCTATCATATGACGGAGATCTTTCAACCCGTATTAATCAATATTTTTCCTTATCAAGGGAGCCTTGCTAAAGAAGAGAACGGTCTATTTGGCTTTGCACTGCTTAATGTGTTACAAGAATTGTTTCATATCTCTAGCTTTATAGTAGAAACGATCTGGCAGCATCAAGAGAATAATTGGATCCTTATCTTAAAATGGAAGGAGGAGCATATTCAAGATTCCGCAACGCTTATGGAACCTTGCTCCTTATTCATCCACCAGGCAAATCAATATCTAAAATGTGATATCTGCTGCAATGTTGCACCACCCGAAAGACTGGATTCCATCAGTAAAATTATCAAACAATTGCTAAATATCAATGAAGAAATGGCCAAAACTCGAAATAATATTTTCTTTATTGAAGATTATTACAAGGATGATAGAGCTAACTATATACCACCAAATTTAGCGCATTTAGAAGATCTACTTAATCAAAATAAGCCGGCAACTTTTCTCGAGCAAACGACTCAGTATTTAAAAGAAATGACAAGGAGCAACACGCTTAACACGTATGTTCTTAGTTTATTCCGACTGGATGTCATACAACTGGTATATTCCTTTCTGAAAATCAAAGGAGTTGAGGTACACAAGATTTATACGAGCAAAACTAATAATCAATTATTTGTTCAATCGCTGTCTTCCATCGAGGATAT
>DJUJ01000224.1:0-18739 GCA_002438345.1 Paenibacillus sp. UBA6285 | reverse complement strand
GAGTTACATCATTCAAGTCCGAATCCTGACTGCCAAGCGTCTCTTGGAAACGACCAATTTGTCCATTTACACAATCGCAAGTAAGGTAGGATATGCCAATTATTCTCATTTTTCAAAGCTATTTAAACAAGCGGTTGGCCATACTCCAAATGAATATAAAAAAGCTCATGTCATATGATATGAGCTTAATCTGTTACTTTTCATCGAGGTACTTCTTCCAACACGTAATATCTCCGGATGAGTCGTTAGCCTGTTTTGCCGAGATCAATTTCCAACTAACATTTACAATTTTCAACATAAAGCAAACACTCCGTTAACATTGCTGGGTTAAAGTAGAGTCAACAAGCAATTGAATATCTGATAGCAATGGGCTTAATTGCAGAGAATGCCCGTGATTCCCCTTCTCCATTCTTGATGGAACCATAAGGGGAGTCACGGGCTTTGTTGCGTTTATTTCAGCTTAAAGGAGGCATAAGATGAGACGAATACCATGGCAACCCTATTTGTATTTATCCCCCGTGTTAGTGCTTTACGCGATATTTTTTGTTTTCCCGTTTTTTTTCTCCCTCTATATCAGCTTTATGGAGTGGGATCTGCTGCTGGATAAGAAACAGTTTGTCGGCTTGAGCAACTATAAAGAGGTGCTTGGCAAGCCGGTGTTCTGGAAGGTGATCGGCAATACGCTGCTGTACATGGCGTTAACGGTGCCGCTGTCCGCAGCGCTCGGATTGGTATACGCGCTGGCTATTGAGCGGGCGGGCAAGCTGAGGTCCTTGTACCGGGTATTATTTTTTGTTCCGGTGGTTGTCAGCGTCTCGGTGGCGGGTCTAGTGTTCTCGCTCATGTTCTCGCCTCAGAACGGGTTGATCAACGAATGGCTTGGCCTATTCGGAATCGGTGAGAAGGCATGGCTTCAGGACACGCAGCTGGCAATNNCAATATACGCGCTGGCTATTGTAGGGGTGTGGATGTCCTTTGGCTACAACGTCATCTTGTACATTTCCGGCTTGAAGCAATTGGATAACGAGGTGAAGGAAGCGGCGGCGATTGATGGAGCTAGCGGCTGGCAGTCCTTCCGCCATATGACGTTCCCGATGCTTATGCCGGTGCATATGTTCGTCTGGACGATCACACTACTTCATTCCTTGCAGGTGTTCGCCACGGTTCAAATTATGACGCTCGGGGGTCCCAACAATTCGACAAACGTCTGGGCTTTCTTCATATGGCAGGAGGCGTTCCAATTTTTTAACACGGGTACGGCCAGCGCGGCGGCGACGATTTTGTTTGTCATTGTGCTGGGATTGACCGTTATTCAGGTGCGCTGGATGCAGAAGCGCACACAATGGGTATAGGGGGGATTGGCAACTTGAAGTTACGAAATCATCTGTTGTTGAATGTATTTCTGCTGTTATCCGTACTGGTGGTGCTGGTGCCGTTCATCTGGATGCTGACGGTATCCTTGTCCCCAAGCTCCGATCCGTTCCGGCGCGTGGCGTTTCTCATTCCGACAAGTTTTAGTCTTGAGGGTTACCTGCAAGTGTTCCAGCAGGCGCCGTTAGCCCGCTGGTTTATGAACAGCGTGCNNTGCTGTTGACGAGCGTATTGACGGCGGGTCAGTTGATGCTCGGCGTATTGGCCGCGTACGCCTTCGCCAGATACCGATTCAGAGGACGCGAAACCTTATTTTTCTTCGTCTTGTGCACGATGATGATTCCCCCGCAGGCTATTATGCTGCCGGTATATTTGGTCGTCAACTCATTTGATTGGGTCAATTCATATAAGGGGGTGATCATACCTCATATCGCAAGCGCGTACGCCATTTTTGTACTCCGCCAATTCTTTATGGCTATTCCACGAGAACTCGAGGAGGCTTCGAGAGTGGACGGCTGTCATTCCGTCCAAACCTTGTATCACATTTATTTAAGGGCCTCGGTACCTACCTTGTTTGGTGTCGGACTCATTCAATTTGTTAACAACTGGAATGATTATTATTGGCCCTTTCTCATTTTGAACGATGAAATGAAAATGACGCTGACGGTGGCTATCGTCCAATTCCGCAACGACAGCTATATCGAATGGGTGCCGACGATGGCGGCTGCCACTTTGTCTGTGCTGCCTGTTATCGGAATATACGTACTGGCGCAGCGCTACTTTACAGAAAGTTCATTGCAAAGCGGGATTAAATAAGAACTTCAGGAGGAATAGAAATGAAAAAACGTATCGGCTTGAATGTAATGATGGTAGTAGCGTTAATGTGGCTTTTGGTTGGCTGCGGACAAGGGAACGCCGATTCTGGGAACAATGCGGCTCCTTCGGCTTCGCCGGCAGGAACAGAAGCCTCTTCTAATAAAGAGGACAAGACGGAGCAAGCGGTAGAGATCAAATTTATGCATGTATTTGGCGGAACGCAGGGCGATGCGATTAAAGAAATGGTGGATCGTTATAACGCTTCCCAGAACAAGGTCATTGTAAAGGCCGAGCAGACGCAGGGCTTCTATGACGGACTGCTGGAGAAGCTTCAAACGCTGGCGGTGTCCAAGCAGCTTCCAGAGGTCGCGATTGGCAGCTACGCAAACGGGGAGTTTATGTCCACCCGGATGCCAATCCGCCCGATGCATACCTTTATTGACAAGGAAGGGTATTCGACCGAAGACTACACGGCTCAGATGCTTAAGCTAGGACAAGACGCGGATGGCAAACAGCAGTCTCTGCCGTTTCTCGTCAGTACGCCTTTGATTTATGTCAACCTGGATCACTTTGAGAAAGCGGACATTCCGGTTGTGGAGCAGCCTGAAAGCTGGGAGCAGGTACGCGGCTGGGCGAAGCAGCTTGCGGCGGCGGCGCCAGACCGCGGCGGAGTCTACTTCCAGATGGACTTTGATACATGGATGTTCCAGACACTTCTTGAAACCAAAGGCGGAAGTTACGCATCCGTTAAGGATAAGGATGTTCAGTTCAATGACGAGACCGGCAAAGAAGTTCTTCGTTACTGGCTGGATATGATGCAAAAGGATAAGTCGATTCCGATGATGAACGGCACGCAAGCGGCGGAAGCTTTCCAAAGCGGCGACCTATCCATGCTGGTAGCTACTACGGGCAATTTAGCGAATTTGTCGAAGAACTCTTCCTTCAAACTGGGCATTATGCTGCTTCCAACTTGGGAGGGTGAACAAACGCCTCGCCGCTTGCCTGCTGGCGGAGCGGGACTGTATGTGTTCCAAGGCAGCGAAGAGAAGGAAGCCGCGGCATGGGACTTCGTGAAGTACGCGACTTCGCCGGAAAGCTCGTCTCTGCTGGCGCAGAAGATGGGGTATATGACCGTGCGCAATAGCGCTCGCGAAGAGCTGATGGCCGATTACTTGAAGGAAAACCCGAAGGCGGCCGCTACTTATAAGCAAGCGCAAGATATTGTGCCATGGTTCAACTGGCCGGGCGATGCGGGCACACGCGCGACGCGGACCTTGCTTGATCATATTCAGGGCTCTTTCTCCGGCGACATGACTGGCGATGAAGCGCTCGATAAGGCCGCCGCCGAAATCAAAAAGATACTGGGGTGGTAACAGGTGAAGCGTTCAGCTGCGATTGGTTGGGCGCTGCCTCTTCTAACAGGCTTGTCGATGCTGGTTACTGGAATGATGGAGTCCATGAAAGGTTTTTTACCGGACTTCTTTCTGAACGAATACCAGTTTGACGCGCAAACAAGCGGGCTAATCTTTGCGTTTAGCTCCGCTGGATTGCTGGGGGCCAATGTGCTTGCCGGCCGTGTAACGGCATTGTGGGGATGGCAGAGAGCCTTTAGTATACATCAAGTGATCTTTGCAGCAGGCATGGCCCTATTGGCACTGCTGTCCGCTTCTTCTGCAGCAGCATGGTGCGGACTGTTCCTTATGACGGGTTACGCCAACGGAATCGTCGGTATGGTGTGCAACGTAGCGCTGCCGCTCGCTTCACCGGAGCGAGCGGGACAACTGCTGGGACGGCTACATTTTATGATGGGCTGCGGCTTTATGATTGGACCGCTTGCGCTTGAGTTGACCGTAAGCGGGAAGTCCACTGCGCAGGCTGCTGTGACTTGGCCGCTGATCCTGTTCGCTTTTGCCGTATTCGGCGCGCTNNTAGGCTTGCCTGGCCAAGCGTGGGGAGCAAGCCCGGGAGGAACGAGCTCGCGGGGAAGACTAAGGGCGAGGCTCCGCCTGTGCAACGGATTAATAGCGGTTCCGTTCTGCCGCTTGCCTGCTTCGGACTTCTGTACTTTTGTTATGTTGGAGCGGAGGTTGGCCTTACGGTGTGGTATCGCCCCTTGCTCCTCCAACAATATGGCTTGGAGCCCTCCCTTGCAACGCTGCTGTACTCGGTCGCGTTTGCCGGCTTAACGGCGCTGCGGCTTGGCGTTAGCCGCAGCGTGAAGCGATGGGGCTACAGCGGCGTTCTCATCCGATGTGCGGCGCTTGCTATCCTGTGCTTGATATGGGGAAGCTTTGTCCCGGGCGTGCTTGGCGCTTTCGGATACGCGGTGTTTTTAATAGCGATTGCGATGATTTTTCCTACCATAACCGCGCTGGCTGTTCATTATTGGGGAGAGCTTGCAGCTTCGCGCATGGGCTTGTTTTTTGCTTGCGGCTTCGCGGGAGGAGCTTGCTCCACCTGGCTTATTGGTGCGCTGCAGCAGTCCGCCTCGTTCAGCCACGCCATTATGGTGGTAACAGGTTTGTTTCTTGTATTTACAGCGGCATTGTTCGGGGTGCTGCGTATTCAATCTATCGATAGGAGAGTGGCCTAATGAAATTACATCATCTGTTTAGCCCTTTTACGGTTATTGCGGCGGTCAAGACAGAGCTGGATATGGCGAGAGCCGAGCGCATGGGCGTGCGTAATGTGTTTCTGGTTCGATCATCGTTGAGCGAATTAAAGGTGTACAGCAAGCAAGCGGAAAAAAGCGGCATGCGCTTATTCGTCTATTTCGATATGATCCGCGGATTGTCACAGGATAAGGAAGCCGTTCAATTTCTGCTGAATGAGGTCGCCGTCTGTGGAATTGTGAGCAACAAGGCTCATGTGGTCAAAGAAGCGAGGAGACTCGGCGTATTCGGCATATTAACGATGTTCCTACTCGATAGCTATTCACTTGAGCTAAGCGGCAAGGTGATTAACGATTTGCAGCCGGACGCCATTAACATCGCTCCAGGCAACTTGCCGAAGAACGTCCGCGAGCTGTCCGAGCAATACGATGTGCCGATTATCGCGAGCGGACTCATTACGTTGCCTGAGGAAGTCGGGAAGCTATATGAAGCTGGCGCTTGTGCGGTGTCGACCAGCCAATCAGAGCTCTGGTCGATTGAATGGAAGATGCTGGAGCAGGAACACCATGCCCCATAACGATGATACCATTACATTGCTGTACACCAGCGATATGCATGGGCATTGGACGCGCGCTGACGGTCAGTCGGGCGGGTCGCTCGCTTGCGCCGCCCAATATGCCGCGAACATTAGGAATTCGCATAAGCATGTATGGATGATCGACAATGGCGACTTGCTGCAAGGCACGNNATCGCTCAGAATGAAGGAGAATGCGGAGCGGAGATGGTTGGTGATCTGCTTCGGGCAAGCGGAGTGGATATGGCGGTGCCCGGCAATCATGATTTTGACTACGGCATTCCTTATTTAAAGGGTGTCATCGCGTCATCCTCCTGCGTGTGGTTGGCCGCCAATGTTCGCCATCGTTCGGGGAAAAGGCTGGCGGAGTCTTGTCATATCGCGGAATTCGGAGCTAGGCGGATCGCTTTCATCGGCGTTACGACGCGGGTTCCGGCATGGCAATACCCGGATCGGCTGGAGGGCTGGGAGTGGCATGACGAAGTATTGACGGTCAAGGCGATCGTAGATCATATTCGTTCCAACGTTGATGCTATCGTTGTATGCTATCACGGGGGAGTGGAGCGGGAAGGCGTGCTGGATCAAGAGAATGCCGCGCTTCGCATAGCGCGCGAAGTGGAAGGAATCGATGTGCTGCTGACGGGCCATCAGCATGACCGCTTTGTTCGGCGGGAGGGGAAGACGCTGATGCTGCAGCCTGGCTCACACGGTACCGACATAGGGGAAGTTACACTTACATTTTTGACTGGGGAAGATTCGAAAGAGATGGTGTCGGAAGGACGGATTGCGGATATAACCGGGCAAGAGGAGTCTGCGGAGGTAGTGGCAGAAGTGCTAAAGATCCGCGACAGAGCGGAAGCGGGGCTTGGCAAGGTGTTATGTCTGTGCGATTCGCGCTTCCAGCTCCATGATTGGCACGACTTGACGTGCAGCGAGCATCCCATTGTGGAGTGGATGCACCGGGTGCAGTTGAAGGAGAGCCGGGCGCAGCTGTCTGCTGTAGCCTATGCGGGCGAGAAGCAGTTGAAGCTTTCATCGGGACAATTGACGCGAGGGGACATCCAGCGGATATTTCCGTATATGGATTCTCTCAGCGTGTTTCAAATAAAGGGCGCGGAGTTGCTCTCCGCTCTGGAAGTCAGCGCCTCCTGGTATGATGAGAAATCGCAGGAGCCGCACGCCGATTGGCTTAAGCCGCAGCTTCTGCTGTACCAGTTCATCATGTTTGAAGGCGTTCAATACACGATCGATTTGTCGCGGCCCATTGGATCGCGTCTTCGTGCATGTCACTATCAGGGACAAGCGGTGCGGCATGCCGATTCCTTTACGATTGTGATGACCGACTACTTGGCCGGGCAGGCTTCCCGGTATCCCATGCTTCGTAGAATGAAGAGGCTGTACGGGATTGAGGAGCCGCTTGCTCGACTGTTAGAGAGTAACGCCGGCTCACAGCGCATGCTGCGGATCGATTATACGTCAAACTGGGAGATTATAGGGGGGAATGTGGATGTCGATTCACGTAACGAGGAAGAAGCCCAAGGCGGCGGCTTTTGATATGGATGGGACGCTGCTGCGTTCGGACGGAACCTTGTCGGCGCGCACGGAGCGAGCGCTTCGAGCATACAGCGCTAGCGGCGGCATCATCATCATAGCGACTGGAAGACCACCGCGGCTGGTGCTCCCGTTATTTCCGCAATTGGTGGTAGCGGACTATTTCATCTATAACAATGGAGCAGTTGTGGTCAATACCGGGGGTGACTGGCGTGTAGAGCAGCCCATCTCTAACGATACAGCGTATCGGTTCCATCGGCATGTACTGAACCATCATGCGGATGGCATTTGTATATGGGAGGTGGCTGACCGCTGGCATGCCAACCGTCCGCTCTACGAGGAGGAAAAAGCTTATTTCCTAGGTCCCGCTGATCAATTGGACCCCATTATTTTATCGGAACAGTCCATTCGGGAGCTGCAGCCGTCCAAGATGCTTCTGCCTCGCGTCTATGATATGGATAATTTGTCCGAAGCCTTCCAAAACGAGCTGAATGTATATAGGCTGTCCAGCGCGCCTTGTGTGGAGATGGCTCCAAGAACGATCAGCAAGGCGTCCGGCGTTGAAGGAATCGCGCTTAGGCATGGATTATCCAGCGGGGAGATCGGATCGTTCGGCGATGACTATAACGACATGGCGATGTTCCGATATTGCGGTCATTCGGTTGCTATGCACAACGCCATTCCTGAGCTGGCTTCCATTGCGACGGATACGACGGCGAGCAACGACGAGGATGGTGTCGCGATGAAGCTGGAACAGTGGCTGCAGGATAGCGAAGGGTAAGCAAGATAAGTTCAGTTTAAGTTGATCCTCCAGTACGGTCCAATATAGCTAAATATTACGTCTCATGATCCATAACGATAGAACGGCAGCTAATGAATCATGATGATATAACGACAGTTAACGAAAAAACGAAGGCAAATGAAAAGATGCGCGAAGCCCTTGCGTGCGCTCGAAGCGGGGCAAATTCGTCACGTTACAATATGACCCCGCCATGGACCAAACAAAGGGGTCGGTTAAAGGAGCCGCTTCAATAAAGACCGCCTCCATCTTACTTGTCGCTATTGTTTCCATCTTTATTTTCTATGCCAATACGATCTTTATCAAACGCCGTAGCAAAGAAATTGGGCTATTCCAATTAATAGTGATGATTTGGGATTGTTCATATGCACAAACGAAGACGGCCGAAGTCACCTATTCGGTGCTACCGCCGCCTTCGTTATTTTCATTAATCAGAGACGGGGCGCAGGGTACACCAGTTCATACACATCAACCTTTACTGCTCCACTGTTTTGAAATAGCGATTGATCTTGTTCAATTTCTCCTTATGTTTCCCCTTTGGACTCTCCATATTGCCAAACTCAAAGAACTTCACCTTTTTGATCCCCACAAAATTAAGCAGTGCTTTGCGCATTAATACTTTATGGGAATTATTTAGCCATAATAACGGATAATGAGTTGGGCCTTTCATAACGGAAATACAAACTGCTGACTTCCCCTTAAGAAGTCCCTCTGGTAACATTTTGCCCGTTTCCTTGTACGCAAAACCGGAAGAAAACATCTGATCTATATATCCCATCAGCATAGCCGGAGGACGTCCCCACCAAATCGGATATACAAAGACAATTTTATCAGCCCACATCAGCTGTTCCCTGTACCTAGCAAAGTCCGGGTCACTATGCATATCTCTTCTACGTTTCTGTTTATTAAACAGTTTATTAAACACTAGGATCGGATTAAAGCCCACGTCATATAAATCCAGTACCTTAACCTCTTCTATTGTAGTATTCTCCTGGCTATCGCGAATGACTTCCTCTAAAAATGCATAACTTGAATTTAGTTTTAAAAAGATAATTGTATTATGATAATCATTTTGCTATCGTTTCATATAGAGGTGATTTTATGGACAAGAATGAAATATTTCAGAAATTCGTGGCCTTCACGGCCGCTTCATCAAGTAACTAGTGAGATAACCAAAGATATGAAATCCGAAGCGATTAGCGAGAAGCAACTATGTGAGAAGATTAATACTTTATACTTATTTTGTAGATATTTTATGTTTTCTTATAATCAGACATGAGGTGAACGATTGTGATAAAAATCCCAAAGAATAAATCTTTAAAAACATCATTAATTCTAATGCTGTTTATGTTAATCACATCTTTGATCATCGTAAGTTTATTTACTTTGTATTTGAATGCCTCTAACTCTATTAAGCAAACGCTAACCGTGACCGGAATAGAGAACGCTGAAAGAATAGCTTCTGCAATTGATCCCGATGTCTATCAATCTTTTCTTGATCATCCCGAGGTGAATGACTCATACAAGCAGATTCAGATTCAATTAAATGACTTTAGGGAAAAAACAGGAGCTCGTTACGTATATACATTGGCACTGAATGATGACACCATTCAAGTTATGATAGAGGGAGCACCTAGTATTGCAGAAGCCAGTCCCATTGGAGAAGAAGAGGGTATTAGCCTTGAAATTGTGTCCCCAGTACTACTAGGTAAGACTAGCAGTACTAAAATTGTAGAAGATCCGAAATATGGTGAGATGATGTCGGTCTTTGCACCCATTAAAGATGACGATGGGCAGGTTATGGGAATTCTTGCGATTGATATAGACGCTAATGCTGTCAAATCCGTTACGAAGGAAGTTATCTCACAATCTTTTCCAATCATTATAAGTATTTTTATCTTGCTTAATATTATTATTCTCATCATCGTCTATTATTTTCTGGGAAGGAAACTTAATCCCCTTACTCATTTGACAAAAGTAGCCAATGCTGTCGCTATGGGTGATCTTGTAGTGGCTAAGACATTAATTCAAAATAATAGAATTAATTCGTCAGATGAGATAGGCCAACTCTACAAGTCATTTACTGGAATGACTGTATCTTTAAGCGATATGATAATAAAGATACATGAAGTATCTTCAACGTTATATCAACAAAGTACAAATTTAAATATCATTTCTGATGAAGTAAATGAGGGAACAAGCCAGGTATCTATAACAATGGATGAAATGGCATCTGGTGCAGAATCACAAGCCAACTTAGCATCTAACCTTTCAGAAGATATCAATGAGCTTACGGATATTATTATGGCTACAAATAAACAAGGCCACGAGATCAAACAGTCTACGGATGTAGTCTTAAATAATACCCAAATGGGAATTGAATTATTGAACTCCTTTATCGTGAAGATGGAAGAAATACATAGCATTGTCTCCCAATCAGTAATCGAAGTGCAAACTTTAGAATCCCAAAATAGCGAAGTGGAAACACTTGTTACATTGATACGTAGTATTTCCGAACAAACCAACTTACTGGCCTTAAATGCCGCAATAGAAGCAGCAAGAGCAGGTGAACACGGAAGAGGGTTTGCCGTTGTTGCGAGTGAAGTCAGAAAACTATCAGAACAAGTGTCTGACTCAGTAAACGGGATAACTAGTATTGTGAGTAATATTCATAACAGTTCGGATAATATGGTAAAAGTCCTTAATGTAGGCTTAGAGTTAGTTGATGAAGGACGAGTTAATATACATAAGACAGAAGATGCTTTCCAAGATATATCGCAGGTTATATCCAATATGTATGAGTTAGTTAACTCCATGGCAACACAGTTAGTACTAATGTCCAATAAAGAAGGCCAGTTTAAAGTTTCATTCGAGGAAGTCGCTACTATATCTGAGGAAAATGCTGCGGGGATAGAGGAAGTATCGGCATCGGCACAGCAGATTAGCGCCTCCTCTGATGTAATGAAGCACTTAGTCTCTGATTTATCTGATGCTTCGCAAAAACTAAAAGAGATGATTAGTACGTATAAAGTCTAAGCCAAATAAGCCTCGAAACCAATTCCACACATCAAGCGTAAAAATGTTAATTGAAAAACAGACGTGTAATAATATTACTTTTAATGTAATTTGGAATATCATCGCTCATGGAAAAGACCATCCTAGTGGATGGTCTTTTATCTCAGCACAATCTAGCTCTTATCTCATCTTTCTACAGATGAAATTTGCTAACCATTTCTTTCAACTCCTCTGCCACGGAAGAGAGTGAGGTAGCAGATGAAGCAATCTCCTCCATTGCAGCCAACTGCTGCTCACTTGCCCCAGAAATTTCTTCTGCTCCAGCCGCTGTCTTCACGGAAGCTTCCTTAATCAGGATTGAAGTACTTAACAATTGTTCAGTACTAGCAGACATTTGTTGAGAGGCTGCGGACACTTCCTGTATTTGTCCATTCAAATCTTGGATAGAATATTTAATTCTATCAAATGACTGCTCTGCCGTATGCACAACTTTCATCCCAGTCATAACTTCCTTTGTCCCTAGATCAATAGAGACCACCGCTTGATTCGTCTCATCTTGAATCGTATCAATCAGTTTAATAACTTTGGCTGCGGAATGAGATGATTGCTCGGCCAGCTTCCTCACTTCATCTGCAACGACGGCAAATCCTCGGCCATGTTCCCCTGCTCTAGCAGCCTCAATCGCCGCATTTAAGGCAAGTAGATTCGTTTGTTGAGCAATGTTTGTAATGTCCCCTACAATTTCACCAATCTCCTCTGAACGAACCCCTAATACTTGTATCACTTCGGAAACATGAGTGATCGTATTATGAATTCTGTCCATCTGTTGAACAGCAGTTTCCAGGGATACGCTTCCTTGTTCTGCTAACTCAGACGTATGAGCAGCAGTAGATGCTACATTCTGAGCATTGTTCGATACTTGCAGGACTCCCACAGAGAATTGCTCAATGGATTGCTCACTCTCCAGAACACTTTTAACCTGCGTTTCTGCACTTATAGCTACTTCCTGTACGGATTCAGCGATATGCTCGGCTGCCTGACTCGTTTGCTTCGCACCGGCCTTCAACTCTTCCGAGGATGAAGCTAAGTGGTCTACCGTTTGATGAACCCCCATAATTAGAGTGGAAAGTGAATCTATCATCTGATTAAATCGAATACCTAGTTGCCCAAATTCATCTTTATTCTTAATGATGACCCGCTCAGACAGATTACCTGTACTGATCTTTTCTGTGACTCCCATCAAAGCTTGAAGCGGCTTCATAATGGAAGCAATTATAAATATGATCAGAGCTGCTCCTAACAATAAGGAAATCACGACGACCAGTAGTGTTGTGTTAAAGATAGGTTGGACTTCTTGTTCTATTTCTGAGTACATCATTGTACCCGCTAGCTTCCAACCTGTTAGTTTACTTGTTTCAAAAATGGTTCGCTTCCCCTCCCCATTCTCTGTATATTCAAACTGACCTGTCTCCTGCTTAAATAAAGGATCATAAACACTACCTTTCGCTTCTACACCATTACTTAATTGCGGATGAACAATAATTTTACCCGTCTTGTCTACGATATAAGCAAATCCCTGTTCGCCAATTGTATATTTCCCAGTCACTTCACGAAGCTTCTCAAGGCTAAGATCCATTCCAATAACACCCGATCCATCAGCTAATGCCGCTGCGATAGTAACGACAACCTCTTTCGAACTGACATCTTCATAAGGATTCGTAAAGACAACTTGGCCTTTACTAGCCATTGCTTGTTGATACCAATCTCGTTTTCTAGGGTCGAATCCTTCAGGCAATTGACTAGCTGGAGTCGCGATATACCTGCCCGTTTCCGATCCAAAATAGGTGAACAAAACATCTGTTTGAAGATTTTGATATTGCTCAAGCTGGAGTTGTACTAGCTCCAGTTGGCTTGGTGTCTCCTCCCGTGCTTCCAGGCTTTTCGCGAGATACGTTATATGATGAATTTTAGGACTAACCAGCTGATCAATCGTATTGTTTAGAAAATGAACCGTGTCCTCCGCGCTACTAAGGATTTCATGTTCCACTTGCCCTTTGGCACTCTGATATGAAAGTACGCCAATGAATATACTTGGTACTAATAGAACTATAGCAAACGAACCAATTAACTTTGCCCTTAACGTTCCTCTGAGCCCTCTCAACCACTTAAACATAAATTTCCTTCTCCATTCTCCATTTAAATTTGCCAAAAAAGACGGTATATCTTGTTCACAAAGCGGCTTACTTCATAGGTATCCCTGAACACAGTCGCATTCCCATTGCTGCAAATGATACAGCAGCGGAAGAATCGTTATGTATTGAAGCGAGGTATTGCATTCCAAAATCGTCTAAGGCAATCCTAATCCTCTGGTGGGCTAATCGCTGTAAAGTATGTATTCATCTCTTGTTCTATAAAAGATATTTGAGCGCTTTCTGTTAGTTCTAGTTCTAACGATTGTGCATATTTCAATTCTTTCTTAATTCTGTTTAACCTCACTATCTTTAATGACATTTTTCACCCTTCATGCGTTAAACACCTATGTGATATATTATAGATAGAAGACATTAAAAGAGTTGATGAGTAACTTTCAGAAAAGTATGAATTTATACATAAACAAACGCAAAAAAGCATCATCACATGGGATGATGCTTTTTCCTCACTCTTCTATCCTTTGGAGACAAATTTATATCCTATGCCCCAAACCGTTTTAATATATTTCGGTTCTTTAGGATTAATCTCGACTTTTTTGCGCAAATTAGCAATATGAACGTCCATTGCTCTCTCTGTAACAAACGAATCAAACCCCCGTAATTCATTGAGTAACTCTTCTCTACTAAAGACCTTTTCTTCATTAGTAATAAACAATCGCATAATCTCAAATTCAGAAAAGGTTGTTTCAACAAAGAAACTATTCACGTAGATCGCTCTTTTCTCGACATCAAGCATAATCGCTTCGCCATTACAACTTAGCGTCGTTGCAATCTCATCCTTGACCTCTGATGTAGACTGATAAAAATGAGTTCGTCTAATCATCGCACCGATTTTCGCTGTTAATTCTCTCATACTAAATGGTTTGCAAATGTAATCATCTGCACCTGCCAATAAAGCATCCACTCGTTCGGATACGTCTGTTTTCATTGAATCGACCAGGATAGGTACGGTTGAAAAACTGCGTAATTCATTACATAATTCAATTCCGCTTGTATCTGGTAACATCATATCCAAGAGGATAACATCTGGTGAGAACTCTTTAGCCAAATCAATCCCTTTGCGGCCGTTGTCAGCCGTCTGTACATCAAACCCCTCTTCAGACAAATACATCGCTAACATTTCACCCATAATCTGATCGTCTTCTATTATTAATATTTTGTACATAACATCCCTCACTTTTCCCAGAGAAACAATATTAATAAACGATTTACTAGAAAATATTTCTTAATACTCTCCTACAATTTTCCTCACATTTTGTCGAATAATCAGATATTTATACTTTATTATAAGCATTTATTCAGGGAAATGTTAGGGATTTTGTCTACTAATCATAAATTTCATGTACTAGAGCTAACACATCATTTAATTGTTGCCTAAGCTCCTTCATATATTCTTGATACCTTTTCAAATCTATTGAGTTGTTAAGCTTTTCTTCAAACTGTTTAGAAGCTATAAATAGTCTTTCCGCTGAAAGGTTCCCCGCAACTCCGCTTAGTGTATGAATCATCCGTTTAGCTGTAGAGTAATCCCCCGTTCGTATCGTTTCCTGAAGTTGATCAACAAAACTTACATATTCCCACGCAAACGTTTTAAGCATATGGTGATAAATTAGTATTTTCCCATCGAGTCGCTCCATAGCTTTGGGAATATCTAGGTAGGGTAGTGGGACATATTCGCTTAGCATATCTTTCAGTACTTTAGGATCAATTGGCTTAGTAAGCACACCTTTCATCCCTACGCGATAGCAATTGTTGTGCTCCTCTTTGACGACGCTTGCTGTCATCGCCACGATGGGTAGGCTTTTATACCGTTTATCCTGGCGAACAAGCAAAGTCGCCTCACAACCATCCATCTCTGGCATATGAACGTCCATTAAGATGAGATCCCATCTTGTTCCATCCAGATTTTTCAATACTTCATGCCCATTTCTAGCAATCGTGACCGAAAATCCATGGTCTTGTAACAATTCCACTGCTACTTGTTGATTAATCTCATGATCCTCTGCTAAGAGTATCTTTCCTTTATAACCGCTGATAAGAAAATCATCCTTGTGCACAAGCTGGTTAGTTACAAAATATGACTCTTTTTTTTGCTCAAAAGCCGCTTGAAGAGACCTAAATAAATCAATTCGATTGATCGGTTTTATCAGGACCGCATTAGGCTGTACTGCCTTTTCAATCCTCGCTAATTCATCCCTTCCGTATTCTGTCGTCATTGCAATAGTTATACTATTGCTCCCCCGCATAAGTGCTGCCAGACGACTTAAGGTCTCTACTCCATACATATCCTCCGCTTCCATATCGAGAAAGATAAAGCTATATGTAATTTCTCCCGCTTGCTGCTCCAAGTGATGGATTGCCTCCTGCCAACCAGTCAAGCATGTCGGAGATAAGTCCAAGGATTTCACTATATTAGCTAGATTATTCCGCATCCTCTCATGATCCTCTACGATCAAGACTGGCAGATCGCCATATCCTTGATTCAGATAAAGGTTATTCCCTCTCTGATTTGATGATATTTCAAAAGGTAGAGTAAATGAAAAAACACTTCCCTTGCCTAATTCACTAGAAGCATCTAATCTACCACCCATCATCTTAATCAGATTTTGTGAGATCACCAGCCCAAGCCCTGTTCCCCCATACCTTCTACTCGTTGAATCATCTGCTTGTGTAAAGGGTTCAAATAGAGTGAGTATCTGTTCTGCCGTCAATCCGACCCCTGTATCTTCAACAACAAAACGTAGGAACATCTCATGCTGTAGCTGATATTCCACCGTTATGCTTAGAGAAACAAATCCACGTTCCGTAAACTTGATCGCGTTGCTGCACAAATTTAGCAATACTTGCTCAAGACGATGCGGGTCCCCAATTAATTCCATGGGTATTTCAGACTCAGTCTCGATAATGATTTCCAACTGCTTTGTCCCCAAATAAATTCCTAGCATATCAGATAGCCGTCGTACAATCTCCTCGGGATAAAAGGCCACTTTCTCTATATCCAGCTTCCCTGCTTCTATCTTGGAAAAGTCCAGAACTTCATTAATTAATCGCAATAATACATGAGACGAAGTATAAATCTTCCCTTGATAGTCTTGTTGCTTAACCGTCATTTTTGTTTTTTGCATTAACTCTGACAAGCCGATAATCCCATTCATTGGAGTCCGAATCTCATGGCTCATCCTGGCAAGAAAATGTGTCTTTGCCTTGTTAGCCTCTTCAGCTTCTTCTTTTGCTTGTACCAGCTCCGCCTGTATCCGTCTTTGCCCATTCAACATGTAATTTAGAAATAAATACAGCAAACTTACAACAATACATACAGAAATCACATTTATGATAAGGGATAGTCTTTGAGCATTATTTAATTGTTTTAACGCTTCGCCAGTAGGCAGTGCAGTTGCAACCGACCAACCAGAGTAAGGTACAGGGGCATATCCTATGTATTCTTTGTGATCGTTAACAGTAGCAATTTGTAACCCTTTCTCGCCAGCAATCATCTCTCCGCCTATATTGCCCAGACCACCTGGTTGCTCCGAAAGTTTGTCCTTACCAACCAGCTCTTGTCTGGGGTGATACATAATTGTGCCATTCTTTGAAAGTAAAATGGTATACTCGGTTTGACCGATTGGGTAAGCTTCCATGATGCTTGGAATGTCATCCAACAATAGATCAACAGCTATAAAGCCAAGTACGACTTCGTTTTCTACGATTTTTAGAATAGCACTAGTGACAAGCCTTCCCGTTATATAATCTATGTACGGCTCAGTAAAGGTGACCTCTTCTGAACTAAGATCATCTTTAAACCATGGACGTTCCTGAGTGTTCCAGTCCGACGTTGCTACTGCACCTTCACTTCCAATTAAAGAGTTTGCTGTTTTGCTCACAACCCATACAAATTCCACATTGTTATCCAACGCCTTAATTGCATCCAATTCTGAGGATACATCTTTATAATTAGTGTTGGTACGTACGTCGCTTCTTGATAGTGCCGTTTTCAAATAATTAATGATCGTACGGTTCGTACTCATTTGCCGAACCATAGCTCCTTTTTGCATAAAAAAAGCATTCATCTGATCTGCCAGAGCTTTACTTTGTAATGTTAGCTTGCTCTCAATTTCATCCTTTATTATCTTGTTTGTTTGTGACAATACAATGTTTCCCGTTAGGACAAAGGCTATAACAATCGTAATTAACATCAAATAAGTCAACTTTTTCGCATAATTTTCTTCAAAAATTTTCATGATTTACCCCTTTATTTGTGCACTGCTTCAAAGTAAGAATACTATGATGTGCCAGGGAGCACTACTCTTTATTACTAAAGGTCTATCTCATTTACGGATAGACTCCTTTGTGCGGTATTATTATATAGGTTCAAAATTATTTTTCGTGGTTGATACTGTTCTAGATCCTGCGCAGATACAAGGTCAGTTATCTAACTATCTAAGTTCTGTCATATCGGGCTTCTTCCAGGGGTTTGGTGACGATCATCTTTTTCTTTGTATATTATAAGGGAGCTAGCAAGACAAAACTCGGGAGCAGTACATGGAAACCGTCCGATTTACCTCCCCTGCCCGATGGGCGCGTCCGAATTAAACAATGACCAAATCATATTCAGGCTGGTTAGCTCCGTATTGGACCGATACATCAAAATCACACCATGCAAGAGATTAAGTCCAAAATTTCGCCCTACTTATGATAAGGTTCACCGTATCATCTATAGAGCGAAATCGAAAGGTAACCAATGGTTACCTCGGCCGTTTTGAGGCTTACTGTTCAGTCGTTCACATACTTCGAGTAGATAGCTATTGGCTTCCTCCAAGGCCTCAGACGTCTCCCGAAAGGCGAACGCTTTACGCCGAGCGACTTGGCCCGTGCCTTTACCTCCGACTTCCTGCAAATTTCGCCTCACGGCAGACCTTGCCTTTGATTAACGGTAGGCGCTCGCCAGCCCCGTTCGGGACTTTCACCCTAAAGATGATGCCCATGCTAGGCATACACGGAGAAAGGGCTGGTCCGCAATTCTCGGCCAGCCCTTTCTTGTATAGTGAACCTTTTTCACTCTCATGTCAACGTAAGCCATGATCTCTATTTAGGGTGTTACCCAGCTTAGTTGTTAATCTTTTTCTGAATTTGAGCGACGATGTCTGCAGTTGAATCCTTCAGCAAAATCGACATACTTTCTTGCTGACCCGATTCAGCACGATATAAAACATTAAGGCTTGTAATCCCCATAGGAACTAGATCTTTCTTGATTTTATCAATCATTTGTGTGAGCTTCTCATTCGAAGCAAGGTCGCTTTCATCAAAACTGGTTGCGATACTTGTCGAGCCCGGAGTCAATGAAGTAACAGGGCTTGCTTTTGCAGAAACTTCACCCTTTTCCGAGTCTTTGACTGTAGTACCCGGGCTCACCTTTGCAGTTGCAGTTGTAGTTTTTACTTTCGTCTCATTGCCATCCTTATTCCCTAGCTCTTTACCAGCAGGAGTTGCTTTTGCAGAAACTTCAACCTTTTTTGTTTCTTTGACTGTAGTACCCGGGCTTACCTTTGCGGTTGAACTAGTGGTTGAACTAGGGGAGGCTTGGCTACCTTCAAAGTAGCTCGTTGCAGCATACGCGCTGACCGGGGCAATTGCGGCTACCAATAATGTTGCTCCTAACATAACTTTCATTTTCTTGTTCATCTTCATCTTATATTCCTCCAATTTTTATTAAGGAAAATAGGTTTGCGATTTTTGGCTTCGCGTATTTCCCTTTGACTACAATGTAACAGTCCGAAATGGAGTTGATGTATAG
>DJUJ01000019.1:2539-6236 GCA_002438345.1 Paenibacillus sp. UBA6285 | reverse complement strand
GCTCTTCTCCGGGTGGAACTGCATACCGAATACATTGCCTTGCCCAACAATAGCCGTTACTGGGTAACCATAATCCGTGACAGCCAGTAGATCACTTTCTTTCGCTACAAGCGCGTGATAAGAGTGTACAAAATACACATGTCCCTCATCGAGTCCTTCGAACAGCGGGCTTTGCGGTTGCTTAAAGCTCAGCTTGTTCCACCCCATATGCGGCACCTTATAGCCATCTCTAGGAGCGAAACGCACTACGGAGCCTGAGAGGATATCAAGTCCCTCATGGTTGCCATGCTCTTCACTGCTGCTAAACAGTAGCTGCATACCAAGACAAATTCCTAGCAGTGGCTGTTCTCCAGCAGCTACCTGTTTGACCACAAGATCCAGACCACTTTCCCGCAGTTGCTCCATCGCATCGCCAAATGCACCGACACCTGGCAGAATGACACTATCAGCAGCAAGAATCTGCTCGGCTTCACCCGTCACTATACACTCATAACCGAGACGTTCCACCGCCTTGCTCACACTGTGCAGGTTACCCATGCCATAATCGACGATTGCAACAGTCATGCTACAGCACTCCCTTCGTAGAAGGCACACCCTTCACACGTGGGTCAATCAGAGTGGCCTCATCGAGCGCACGCCCGAGCGCCTTGAATATAGCCTCAATCATGTGATGTGTGTTAGAACCGTAGTGTACAATAACATGCAGTGTAATCCGAGCTTCCAGCGCGAACTTCCATAAGAACTCCTGAACAAGCTCCGTCGAAAAGCTGCCCACCTGCTGTGAAGGATACGTTGCACGGTATTCAAAGTGTGGACGATTACTGATATCGATCACAACCTGTGCCAACGCCTCATCCATCGGTACAAAAACACTCGCATAACGTTTAATCCCTTTTTTATCACCCAGTGCTTCATGCAGCGCCTGACCTAAACAGATCCCAATGTCTTCAACCGTATGGTGGTCATCAATCTCGATATCGCCACGCGCCTGTACTGACAGGTCAAACTGGCCGTGCTTCGTAAACAGATCCAGCATATGATTCAAAAAAGGAACATCCGTCTCCAGCTCAGAGACTCCACTTCCATCTACGTTAAGAGACAGCTTGATATCCGTCTCGTTTGTTTTGCGACTTAATCCAGCTTGGCGCAAGGCCTGTTCGTTATTGTTCTCCATATCCGTCTCCACCTTTTCCTTCGTTCTCCAATCGAATCTCAATGGCTCGTGCGTGGCCTTCTAATCCTTCGCGACGTGCCAGCTCTATAATGGTCTTCCCATCACGTAGAAGTGCTTCCTTGCTGTAATAGATCAGACTTGATTTTTTTATAAAATCATCCACATCAACTGGCGACGAGAACCGGGCCGTACCATTGGTCGGAATAATATGATTGGGTCCGGCAAAATAGTCGCCCACGGGCTCGGAGCTATACGCTCCCAGAAAGATCGCTCCAGCATTCTCGATGCTACCCACAAGGCCCATTGGATCCTCGACAACAATCTCTAGATGCTCTGGTGCCAATCTATTCACTACGGAGATTCCTTCCTCCATAGATTCCACAACAATGATCGCGCCGTAATTCTCTACGGAAGAACGGGCGATCGCCTGACGCGGCAGTTCTTGTAGCTGACGCTCCACCTCAGCCGCCACGCTATCCGCCAAGCTCTGCGATGGCGTGACCAGAATCGCCGAGGCCATCTCGTCATGCTCGGCCTGTGAGAGCAGGTCCGCTGCGACATAAGCCGGCTCAGCGGTCTCATCTGCCAGCACGACAATTTCGCTTGGACCCGCGATACTGTCGATGTCCACGGCACCATATACCTCGCGTTTAGCCAGCGCAACGTATATATTGCCGGGTCCACATATCTTATCTACCGGCGCTATGCTCTCCGTACCAAAAGCCAAAGCAGCTACCGCCTGCGCTCCGCCCACACGGTAGATTTCATTCACGCCTGCTTCTGCGGCAGCAACCAGGATATAAGGATCAATACCTTCTTTGCCACCAGTGGATGGCGGAGTTACCATTACGATCTCCGGCACGCCCGCGATCTGCGCAGGGATCACGTTCATCAGCACCGAGGAAGGATAAGCTGCCTTTCCACCAGGAACGTATACGCCTACCCGCTTCAGCGGACGAATAATCTGCCCCAGAATCGTTCCATCGGGCTGCAAGTCCATCCACGAATTGCGTTTCTGTCTGGCATGAAACGCTCGGATATTGGCCGCAGCCGCTTGAATAGCGGATACGAAAGATTCCTCTACTCGGCTATATGCGGCCTGAAGCTCTTCCGGAGTAACTCGCAGCTGATTCGGCGTAAGCGTGACCCGGTCAAATTGCTCCGTGTAGCGAAGAAGCGCCGTGTCTCCTTCTTTTTTAATCGCGGTCACAATTTCCTTTACCGCCTTATTTTGCTCCGGTGTTCCATACTCGACTTCTCGCTCTAGCTTAAATTCCTTGCTCGATACAACCTTCACCGCTGGTTCCTCCCTTACCCTTTAACGTCTGTTCCCACCTACCGCAAATTGGGTTCTACTATAACCGCCTGCAGTCTGTCACACAGCTGCTGTATTTCTTCATTCTTCATCCGGTAGCTCACACGATTCGCCACAAGACGGCTCGTAATTTCGAATATACTCTTCATCTCAACCAATCCGTTGTCCCGCAGTGTTTGCCCGGTTTCTACCATATCTACGATACGATCAGCCAGACCAATCAGCGGCGCAAGCTCGATCGAACCATTCAGCTTCACGACCTCGACCTGCTGTCCCTGCTCCCGGAAATACTTAGAAGCTACATTCGGATATTTCGTTGCTACACGTTGCTGGATCCCCGGCTGCCAGTTCGGCAATCCAATGATCGACATCCGGCACCGAGCGATGCCAAGATCAAGCAGCTCGTATACATCACGATCTTCCTCCAGCAATACGTCTTTGCCCACGATCCCAATGTCCGCCACACCATATTCTACATATGTAGGTACATCTACTGGTTTCGCCAATATAAACTCCATCCCTGCCTCAGGCAGCGGAATAACAAGCTTGCGGGATACCTCACCATCCGGTGGAATCGGGAGACCTGCCTGGCGGAACAGCTCAGCAGCCTTTTCATAAATCCGACCTTTTGGCATAGCGACCTTCAAAATCTGTGCCATCGTTAAGTTGCCTCCTTTTCCATCTCCATGCAAAATTTATCTTAACCGCTCTTTTTCAAATTATAAGAAAGTATAAGTTTCACGCTATGCTTTATCCTTATAATTCTCGCANNTACCGTCCTTATAAGGACACCGAAGGCATTTTAGCTTGCTAGCGATCTCTCAGCCATGCTCACTTACAAAAGATACGAAAGTGTAGATTTCGCCGTACCGCAAACCCTCTGCTTCTACCGTGTCCGTATCCAAACGCTTCACCGTTTCAAGCTCTTCTGGACCTGCTGCCAGTCTAGTCACTACAGCGTGACCTTCCGACCGCAAGCGTGTTGCCTCTTCCAGACCTTCTTTTCTGCGAACTGCATCATATTGGATCAATATAGGCAGCTCTTCATCTTCGCTCGATCCGGTTACACCGTCCAGTATACGATTCGTTTTCAAGGAAAAACCTGTGGAAGGGATCGGACGTCCGAACTGCTGCAACAGATTATCATACCTGCCTCCACTGCATACCGGAAATCCTAATTCCGCTGCATAGCCTTCAAAAGTCATGCG
>DJUJ01000019.1:410-2530 GCA_002438345.1 Paenibacillus sp. UBA6285 | reverse complement strand
GCGTCAGATCGATCAGCACATGCTGTGATACACCGTAAGAGACCAGCACCTCCCATACCTTGCACAAATGATCTATTGAATTACGGGCAAGCGGATGGCTACTAAGCTCCAGCGCCTGTCCACAGATCTCCTTGCCTCCGCGTAGACGCAGCAGTCCATCCAATTCATTTTTCTGTGCATCCGTCAGATCCAGCCGTCGTAAGGTCTCCCGGAAAGAGACATAGTCACGGCCCAGCAAATGACTTTTCAGTTCCTCCTGAGCATCAGGCAATTCTGGGAGTGCCTCCTCAAATAAACCGTTCAGAAAACCGACATGCCCCATAGCGATTTTAAAAGACTTCACACCCGCAGCCTGCAACGAAGAAATCGCAAGCGCCACTACCTCAGCATCCGCCTCAGGTGAATCATCACCTACCAGCTCTACTCCTGTCTGGAAAAACTCCGCTTCCCGCCCCGCCTCTTCCTCAATGGCACGGAAGACATTAGCGTGATATGACAGACGCAATGGCAGTGGCTCATCCTTCAATAGGGATGCGACAACACGGGCGACCGGAGCAGTCATTTCTGACCGAAGCACCAGCGCCTGACCACGGTTGTTGAGCAATTTATAGAGCTTCTGATCGGACGTAGAGCTAGCCACGCCAACCGTATCGTAATATTCCAACGTTGGAGTCATCATTTGCCGATAACCCCAGCGACTCATGCAATGCAATACATCGTTCTCAATTTTGCGCAATTTCGTTACGGCCCGGGGCAGATAGTCCCGAACGCCAGACGGCTTCTCAAATCCCTTTGGTTTGGACATCTTCATTGTTCACCTCGTCAGTTATCATTAAGTACTGTTTATGTTTACTTCACCATGGTAAAGTGGTAGCAAATTAAAGTGTTTTTAGTATCGTATCATGTATACCACTTTTTCGTCAATCCAACGGGGTAAAGCTATAATTTCATTTGAAATACCTTTATGCTTAGAGCTTGTCCATCTGGGTTAAATTCTTCGCAATGAGAATCCTATTCTGAAATAAACACTTATGTACTTCGAATGAGAACTTGGTAATCCCTTTATTTTGCCTCCACGTTTATCCAATACTATAATGAGCTAATATGATTGTACTTCATAATTATGTAATTAGTGTTCTAAAAATCTACTTTCAACTGGAAAGAAGGGCTAACGCGTGACTAAATCCTATATGATTGGTGTTGATATTGGAACTACAAGTACAAAAGCAGTTCTCTTCGAGGAAAAAGGAGCCATAGCTGCACAAGCTAATGTAGGATATCCTTTGCATCAGCCCTCACCTTCTATAGCGGAGCAGGACCCGGAGCAAATCCTAAGTGCAGTCTTCCATACTATTTCTAATGTTATGCGGCAAAGCGGTGTATCTGCGGATAAAATCCTATTTGTCTCCTTCAGTTCAGCCATGCACAGTGTCATTGCAGTGGATAAACTGGGTAAGGCCCTAACTGCCTGCATCACATGGGCTGATAATCGCAGTGCCGGATGCGCACTTCGTTTGAAGGATGAGCTAAACGGCCATGAATTGTATCTACGCACAGGCACACCTATACACCCAATGTCTCCGATCACCAAATTAATGTGGCTTCGTGAAGAGCAACCTGACTTGTTCCAGCAAACCTATAAATTCATTTCCATAAAAGAATACATATTCGCAAGACTGTTTGGCGAATACATCATCGATCATTCCATCGCCTCTTCCACAGGCATGCTCAATCTAGAGAATCTAGAATGGGATAAAGAAGCTTTGGAGATTGCCCATATTACAACGGATCAACTCTCGCAGCTTGTTCCCACCACGCAGATCATGCAAGGGCTACTCCCTGGTCTGGCAGAGGAGCTTTTGCTGCTCCCTACAACTCCATTTGTTGTTGGCGCCAGTGATGGTGTCCTGTCCAACCTCGGCGTAGGCGCAATTGAGCCCGGTGTAGTGGCCGCTACGATTGGAACCAGCGGAGCAATTCGTACCGTAGTGGATCACCCGCTCACCGATCCCAAAGGACGGACCTTCTGTTATAACTTAACCCCAAAACATTGGGTGATCGGAGGACCCGTTAATAATGGCGGTATGCTGTTCCGCTGGGTACGGGATGAGTTCGCTGCC
>DJUJ01000019.1:0-395 GCA_002438345.1 Paenibacillus sp. UBA6285 | reverse complement strand
CTCTGAAGTCGAAACCGCCAAACGTCTCGGCATTGACCCATACGAGGTTCTAACTCGCATCGCGGAGCAAGTTCCTGCGGGGAGCGGCGGACTTTTATTCCATCCCTACTTGACCGGGGAACGAGCGCCGCTGTGGAATCCAGATGCCCGCGGCTCCTTCTTTGGCCTTTCTATGAATCACCATAAGGAGCATATGATTCGGTCGGTCTTAGAAGGCGTGATCTTTAACATGTATACGGTCCTGCTCGCGATGGAGGAGCAAATCGGACGTCCCGGAAAAATCCTAGCCACAGGCGGCTTCGCCCACTCCTCCTTATGGCGGCAGATGATGGCTGATATCTTTGATCAGGAGGTTGTCATTCCAGAGAGTATCGAGAGCTCCTGCCTCGGAGCGG
>DJUJ01000165.1 GCA_002438345.1 Paenibacillus sp. UBA6285 | reverse complement strand
TAACGAGCGGATTGTCTCTATTTTAGTGCCTTCGTCTTCAAAAAATAAATCTCAGAAGAATCCTTTTGAGATGATTTTTGGCGGGAATTCTGGTCAAGAGGATTCAAAAGAAGATTCCGAGCCGGATGGAAGCTTAAGTGAACGCCGCCGCGGGGTTAGATTTAAGCTGCTCGCTGGTCAATTGGAAGACGATATCATTGAAATAGATGTTGAGGATACTGCGCCATCTATGCTGGATATNNATATGTTTGCCGGGCAAGGGAACGACCAGATGGGTATGAATATGCAAGAAATGTTTGGTAGTTTGCTTCCAAAGCGGACGAAGAAGCGCAAGCTTCCTATTCGTGAGGCGCGTAAAGTGCTGATTCAGGATGAAGCGGCCAAACTGATTGATATGGACGATGTGATTCAGGAATCTGTGACTCGGGCAGAACAATCGGGTATTATTTTTATCGATGAGATCGATAAGGTTGCAAGTCAAGGGAAGGGTTCTGGTCCGGATGTGTCACGTGAAGGTGTGCAGAGAGATATCCTTCCTATAGTAGAAGGATCTACAATTATGACGAAGTACGGGCCTGTGAAGACGGATTATGTGCTCTTCATGGCTGCCGGGGCTTTTCATATTGCCAAACCTTCTGATCTTATTCCTGAGCTTCAGGGGCGGTTTCCGATTCGCGTAGAACTAAGCAGTCTGACACTGGAGGATTTTGTATCCATTTTAACGGAGCCAGAGAACGCTTTGACGAAACAATACGTTAATTTGCTAAAGACAGAGAACATTGAAGTGGAATTCCAGAAGGATGCTATTTATGAAATCGCCAAAATAGCTGCTTCAGTGAATCAAAATATGGAGAACATAGGTGCTCGGCGACTTCATACCATTTTGGAGAAGCTTTTGGAGGATCTATCTTTTGAAGCTCCTGAACTGACTTTGGACACTATGGTTATCACACCGGAGTATGTGCGTGAGAAATTGGCAAGTATCGCACAGGATCGTGATTTAAGCCAGTATATTCTTTAATGCGACAAATCTTGTTCATTGGAATTTGGGCATAACGAATTAGAAAATTACAATATAGTGTCATTAAAAGGTAAAAAAATGTAAAAACATGCAATTAAAAAGATAATTTCGAGTTAAAAAAGGAAAAAAATAGTAATAAAGTGCTAAAAGCCCTGTCTTTTTTTAAAAGATAGGGCTTATTTCTTATTGTAATAATATACAAATTAAATGAAAATCAATGTATGTGAAAAAACTAATAAAGTTATACATTGCGACAAGCTTCGACGAGAAAATTGATAAATAGAGAGTTTTTGTGCTTTATTTGTCGAAATCAAGTATGTTTTTTAAGAAAAGTTGTGGAATTCAATTCATTATGATAGCTTTGAAAGGAGGAATTATCTTGGGATTGCTGAATAGTGTCAGTTTTCAACGATTGCAGGGAGGCATTGATGCTGCCAATAAACGACAAAGTGTTCTAGCAAATAACGTAGCTAACGTAGATACACCAAACTTCAAACGTTCTGATGTTTCATTCGAAAGTTTCCTTCAGCAACAGGAAAGTGGAATAAAACCTACACTTAGCGCGAAGGTAACGGACTCCCGACATTTTCAATTTGGTACCAACAGAATTGTACCAGCTGCTGTCGTTAGTAAGGATGAAACTACCTCTATGAACAATAACGACAACAATGTGGATGTAGAACGAGAAATGGCGTTAAGCGCTGAGAACCAACTCAGGTATAGTACTTATGTCGAGCAGATGAACAGTCAGATTTCGATGATGCGAGATGTAATTCAAGGAGGATAAGATTGCATGAACTTTGGTAGTAGTTTTGGGATAAGCGCATCAGCATTAACAGCTCAACGATTACGGATGGACGTGATTTCCTCCAACGTGGCCAATGCGGAAACTACAAGAGCATCGGTGGTTGATGGCAAAGCAGTTCCTTACCGTCGAAAGCTTGTTGTTATGGAAGCGACCGAAAGTAATAAGTTCTCGAATATACTAAATTCGAAAATGAACGGTAGTAGTAGTGAAGGCGTTAAGGTGCAGTCCATCATAGAAGATACTTCACCGTTAAAGCCAGTATACAATCCAAGCCATCCTGATGCGGATGCTGAAGGTTATGTCTATATGCCAAATGTAGATATTACCAAAGAAATGGTTGATATGTTATCTGCATCCCGATCTTATGAAGCCAATGTAACGATGCTAAATGCATCTAAAGCTATGGTAAGTAAAGCGCTCGAAATTGGTCGTTAAACGTAATTAACACAAGTAACGCTTCCGAAGTGAGTTTTGTACGAAGTNNTGCTTACAAAACTTTTAGGAGGGAAACAGTTGATACAGAATATCACTAATGGGGTACAAGCTGTTCAGCAGCTTGCCATGAAACCAACATCTGCCGAAGTTTCATCCACTCCTGCTAATTCCATGGAGAGCTTTGGCTCTTATCTAGAGAATGCACTTAATAAAGTGGCAGACCAGGAACAACATGCTAAGGATATGAGTAATAAATTTATATTGGGAGAAGTGAATATAGACGAAGTGATGATTTCTTCCCAACAGGCTTTACTGAGTTTGCAGTTGACTACACAAGTCCGGAACAAAGTGATAGAAGCCTATCAAGAAATTATGAGAACTCAGATTTAATTAAATCCTAGCTTAGTTCCGGATGGGGTGACACTGTGAATGAAAGATTTGCCCAATATCGGGAGAAGGTTACCCTGTATTGGAACAGATTTAGTGGTAAACAGAAGATTTTATTCTTTTCAACATTGTTTATCATTCTAATAATAATTGTAGTATTAACCATGCAGCTTTCAAAGACAGAATATGAAGTAGCGTTTCAAGATTTGGACAGCACGGATTCGGCTGGAGTAATGACTTACCTGGATTCAGCAGGTGTTTCATACCGATTAAGCCAAGATGGAAAGAGTATCTCTGTGCCTAGCACAGAAGCGGCTCGAATTAAGGTGGATATCGGTTCTCAGGGGATTGTCCAGGGGGGCTCAATCGGTTATAAAGTCTTTAATGATAATTCGTCAATGATAGGAACGACAGATAGTGAGTTTAATGTGAAGTATAATAATGCATTAAACGGCGAAGTAGAACAGTTAATGAGAAGTATGCAAGGAATTAAGGATGCTAAAGTGCTGATTAATCTTCCTAAAGAGACAGTTTTTGCCTCCCAAGCTGATCAGGAGCAAGCATCTGCATCTGTAGTGCTTTCATTTAATCCAGGATTCAGACCCAGTCAAGATAATATAGATNNTTCCTAATCTACCAATCGATAACATTACGATTGCTAATAATGAAGTCGAGTTAATGCCAACGGCCAAAGGTGGACAAGCAGGAGTTTCTAGCCAGGTCGAAGAGAACTTCGCTCTTCAGAAGAAATTCGAAGAAGAAGTAAAGAAAGATGTGAAACAATTCCTTAGCACGCTTACGGGTCCAGATAAAGTTGATGTTCTTGTATTTTCGAAGCTAAACTTTGACAAGGAAAACCGTAAGGAGGATCTCGTAACCCCTGTGGATACAGAGAACATGAAGGGGATTGAGATCAGTTCACAAATCATCAGTAATTCGTATTCCGGCCAAGGAAATACAACTGGCGGAGTGGCAGGCACTGGTTCACAAGATGTAACGGGCTATCCTTCACAAGCTGGTACGGATACTTCTACCTCGGAGGAATCTTCTGAAACGAGGAATTATGAAGTTAACCGAATCACAAAGGATGTCATCGCTAGTCCTTTTACTGTTAAAGATTTAACCATAAATGTTGCGGTTGAACCACCTACAGGACAAAATACTTTGGATGATGCTACATCAGCAGCAATTCAAAACATTTTGGTAAATATTGTTCGTGCTTCTCTTGCAGATTCAGGTACTACATATACAGACGCTGATTTAACCAAAAAGGTTTCGGTGTATTCTCAACAATTTGGCGGTACCGCTGCCAACACTACACCAGGTGGTCTCGCCACATGGATGTTATGGGCTATCGGAGCAGCTGCGTTGCTGGTTGGAGCAGGTGGAGGATATCTGATCTACCGGAGTCGTAAGAAGACTGTGGAAGAGGAAGATGAAGACATTCCATTGCAGGTTCCTACCGAATTTCCATCTATTAATTTGGAGAGTGTGACGAATGACAGTCAAGTTCGTAAGCAATTGGAAAGTTTGGCAAAGAAAAAGCCAGACGAATTCGTAAATCTGCTGCGTACATGGCTTGCAGACGAACAGAGGTGAACTAATGGCAAAGGCTAGTCAGCAGGGGCTTAGTGGTCGTCAAAAGGCCGCGATCCTGCTTATCACACTAGGGCCCGAGGTATCGGCGCAAATATTTAAACATTTAAGAGACGAGGAGATTGAACAACTGACTCTCGAAATTGCCAATGTCCGTAAAGTGGACAGCAGTGAAAAAGAGTCGATCATGTCTGAGTTCCATCAGATATGCCTTGCCCAGGAATATATATCACAAGGCGGTATTAACTACGCCAAAGAAATTCTGGAGTAAGC
>DJUJ01000219.1 GCA_002438345.1 Paenibacillus sp. UBA6285 | reverse complement strand
CCAGCAGATCTTCCTTCCGAATATAAAATTGCAGTTCTCCGGCATCCCACCAGCAAAACCCGACCTCCTGATCCGAATCTAGCGCCAGCAGCAAAAGCGTATCGCGGACTTCCTGCTCTGACTTGTCAGAATCGCCGTTCAAATGCGCCGTTATCCGCTCTATGGCCGTCTTCATGGAATAGTTGTATTCCTCACCGGTCAACAGCCAAAGCGCCGCTTTGTATTCGCAATCTCCATGCTGGGTTGCCGGATAACCGAACAAAACCGCAAGGTCGCTAGAATTCCCTTCGGTCAACTCGAAGCATAAATCTTCATATTGCTCGTAATCATGCTCATCATTCTCTATCTGCTCGTACTCCACATAGCCGTAATTGGGTGGCTCCATCGTGGCTCTGGCAGTTACCCGNNAACTTCTCCTCAAGCGCCGTCACTTCGGGTGAAGGTTGACGCTTTGCTTCCTGCAGCTTCTCCTCTTGTAGATACAGCACCTTGTGTTCAATATGATAAGAAGGTTCATCCACCCCAACGAAAAGATAAAGCATGCCTCCCGCTGGAAGCAGAGAAGACTCATCATGAGGCGCCAATTCATGCAGACACAGCTGAGCCAGGAACGTCATAGGAGTCCCGTTAGCATCCAGCGGCCATTCCACGTTAGGCGGCAGATCCGGATCGCCCCCTATGCGGGAAGGGCATATATCCTTGTAATTCTCCATCTCTTTCTTGGACAAGCGAATGCCTTGGCGTACAGACTCCTTCAAATAATCCATCGCGTGTTCGAACTGATGTTCCCGAACAATGAACTCAAGCTTTTTCTTATTGTTCTCGCTTAACATTGCCTTCACCTTCCTTGTTATTTGAGTATGCTCTTTAAATGAAATTCTGAATTCCCATACACAAAGTCAATTCAATTGTAACATAAGGAAGCGGGACCCTCTTCACACAGAAAGGAGCCTTTTTTTAGTGTTAATCCAGTATGATTCATTCCCCGAGATCGTTCTCTTATTCATGTACACACCCATTTATTGATGTTACAATTTGTAAAGGTAGAAGATACCAAACGTTATATACTGCAGCTCCGGGGTCAAGACCTGCTCGAATTTGCTGGTGATGCACCGATTTAGTTACCCGCAGTGAGCTCTAATCGGGAGATGTTGAAATCCTATTACCCAAACTACTGGAGGAGCGTATGATTTTTATTCTTTTGATGGCGGGAGCCATCGTGAATGGCGTTTTATGTGCCTTTGTAGGTTGTGCGGTATTTGTAGGCTTTGTATTCTTCCTAATTGGATTACCTACATCCAAGTCCTCGAAAAAATGGTCATCACCCGACCTGATCAAATTTATACTCACGGTTTTTTTGACTTTGCTAACTTTGATTATGTATATGATAATGACATCTTGGAACGCACGAACCGGAGGAACATTGGCCTTCTCCCATCCAGTTTCAACCGGTGCCTACACGGATCAGGCCAAGAATCTGGTACTTTGGGGAACCGTACAAGGTGTCTTCTCGCTCCTTGCTTTTAAATGGCTGCTGCCTAGTTTAATTGGGATAGTTGGATTAGATAAAAAGCATAGATGGGGAATTTCAGCCGGAGCAATATTGACGATCGTAGGCGGTAGCGCTGCGTGGCTTGCGTCGATGTAACTCTCAGTCCCCCCCCTCACTGCACGGATTTTTGAGGACTAACGCCGCTAAATTTTTTAAGAAAAATAATAGTTTTGGAGGCTGCAATGGACCAAACGCTTATCGAACAATTGAACCAATGGCATGAAGAAGACGAACATCAGCGTATCGTGGACTCGCTGTTAGCCATTCCTGAGGAGGAACGGGAATATGAGGTGGTCAGCCGAATGGCCAGAGCGTATAACAACTTGGGGCTTTATGAAGAAGCACTCAACCAATTCGAAAAAATATCTGAAGCAGGTCAACATGATCCACTATGGCATTATCGGGTAGGTTTTGCTCTTTATCATTTAAAAAGATATGAGGATGCGGCTCAGGCATTCAGTACCTCTGACAAATTAGAAGCCGGTGATCAGCATACTGAATTATGGTTAAAGTGGAGCTTGCAAAAAGCGGAGAAGCAGCAAAGACAAGAGCGTCGGATGGCTACCAGAAGGGAAGCAGCCATGGAGTCTCGTGGTTCGGGAGCGGAGGAAGTTCCTTTTTCGAACATGTCGCTTGTTGATTTTTGGGACGACAGCGAGTACGCGAGGAATTCCTATCTATCCGAGCCACCCACGGATGAACTGATTACCTCGATCGAGGAAGAGCTGGGATACAAGCTCCCCTCCTCTTATATACTACTAATGAAGCAGCAGAATGGCGGAATTCCGAGGAACACATGCTTTCTAACAGAGGAACCCACTTCCTGGGCTGAGGATCATATTGCCATTACGGGCATCCTGGGCATTGGCCGTGAGAAAAGATATTCGCTCTGCGGGGATCTCGGCAGTCGGTTTATGATTGAGGAATGGGGATATCCTGACATTGGCGTAGTGATCTGCGATTGTCCTTCAGCAGGTCATGACGTCGTGATGTTAGATTACCGGGCATGCGGAAGAGATGGTGAACCAGAAGTGATTCACATCGATCAGGAGGACGATTATGAAATTACTTTCCTGGCCGAAAATTTCGAAGCGTTTATTAGTGGCCTAGTGAGCGAAGAAGAATTTGATACCTCTGAGGAGGACAAGGAAGCGGATCTTTACAAAGTAGCCCAAGGGGAATTTTCTCCCTTGCTAGGGGAGCTTTGTGGTCAAGTGACGGAAGTGGAAAATATTGAACAAAAAATCCGCAGCATCTGTACACAGATTGTTGAAGAAAAAGGCCATTTTTCTTTTCATGCGGATGAACTGTCGTATCTGATGTATGATGTGCAGTTTTGGCTATACACAAAGTCATACCCGGATTCCAGTCGCGAACGATACTTGGCTATCTATGAGAAAATGATCGCCTTCGGCGGAGAATTCGGTCAATGTGGCTATGCCCCAGGATGGATTACCGAATGGCTGGACCGCCGCATGCATGAAGTACGTATCGTAGAGGAAGATGGACGCCTTCGGTTTACGGATCAGTTCGCTGTGGAAGTGGTTAAGCAGCTGAGAGAAGCCTAAAAGGCCGACCGGATCATGCAAGCAACGACAAGAGCCCACGTTCGACGTGGGCTCTTCTTCTTTTTAAATTTATAGAGACCAGACACTCTGTGGCTCCCCGGTCCAGCGGATGTATAGGGCAACTGTTCTATCGGTTCATGGCTGCTGCATCCAGCTTCAACCTCACTTCGTCCTCTCCTGACTCGCAACTAGTTTCCTCGTCGGAAACATTTCCAAAGTGTTACATTTGAAGCGCCAACAGCTGCTCCAATCCTTCTTTTAGCGGTGGCTGTGCTTTTCGGGCCGCTNNCCCGAAAATCCGGCACACTACCAGTTCTCGTTCATAATTCTCTTTGTCTTTCAGCGCCTCGAAAAGCGCCTTGGCAAGCTCAGGACGGTCGATGGTTAGATTCTTGACCAGTCTGCCTTCCTCATTCCCTCCCAGCAAAATAGATACGATAACCGGCATATGCTCCGCCTTTACGCCATGCGCCTCAATAAACGCCTCCGCATAGCCATCCTGCACCAACTGATGCTCCGTATCTACCAGTTCCATATAGCGGCAGACCAGCGGAAAATAAGCTTCGCTGTACAAGCCGAGGCCCATTACGGCATAAGTGCCCGGCATGACCGATTTCTCGCTCGGCTCCACATCCCGGTACCAAGCGAACTCTTCCATAGCTGTATCCGCATATTCTGCTAGCTTGGGAAAAAGGTTAGGGTAGCTGAGCGCATTGGCAAAAAACTGATGCAGCTTGGACTTCGCCAGTTTTTTCACAGGAAGGAAGTACTTCTGGCTGCTCTTCAACTTTAGGTTGTATTCTTTGGGAAAACCCTGCCGCAAAAGATTGATGATATAATCGAGCGCTTCCCCGTAAGCCGCCTCCTCTTCAGAGAGAATCCGGATTTCGATCGTCTGCGCCACGTCATTGTTTCGGGCCTCAACCCGCTCTCCCCGATAGGTACTCGCAAATAATCCGCTACCTATTCTCAAATAATCTGCTGCCTGCTTGGAACCCAATTGGACCGCAAGTTCCAGGTACTTCTGCCGAGTTTCCGGATCGATGAAGCCGATCTGCAGGGCCACATAAAGAAAGAAATCCAATTCTCCGTCATCTACGGTAGGATGAATCGGTTCTTCCTTCAAAATCCACTCGTTTCCATAATTACCGGAATGGGTAAAATGCTGCGGCAAAAAGTGATCTCGTGCCCAACTATTAAAGGCCGTAGTATACTCTCTGATCCAATTATTTTTGCGCTCTTGGTTCTTATTTAGCTTGTCGGAGAGGCGACGGATCAACGAATCAATTTCTTCCGCTTCCTGTTTCATCAGATCAGGATTGACCAAATGACGGGCGAAAAAGAACATGTCATTCTCTCCTGGCAACACGGGCAGATCAGGAAGAATCTTCGTCTGAATAAAATGATCCAGCGTCTTTTGGAGTTGGATCAACTTGGGATCATTAAACAGCTGTTGGTTAAGGATTAATTTCGACTTCTCCCACTCAAACTCAAATACAACTTCAAACTTGTAATCAAAGAAACGGGGTCCCAGTTCCTCCGAGCGGAACAGGCCATCCACAAACCCGCACAAGGCAGGAAAGAACTCCTCAGTCAGAATTTCATCGGTCAACTCCGTGACGTAAGTATCCGCTTCAAATTTATACGAGCTGTCTGTCCAGGATAACGGCTCGTAGACATCGATATGTATTTTCCCTTCTGCCCAGGTAAACTTGCCTTTTCTCCACGCCACTCGAAGGTATCTGTTGACTCCAGCTTGCAACCTGCTTTGATCCTTAAACTCATTGATCCTTTTGCTTTCTTTTGCGTAAATCGTAGTGATTTCCTTCCATACCTTATTCAGAAAAGCATCCACAGCCTGATTCAACGGTCTCTCCTCCTAATATCGTATTCTGCTTGCTCCGTTAATTAAATTATCTCCTGTCCGGGACGGATCCCGACTCAACTCTCTCTTTCAGTCCTGCGGCAAGCTCTTTCTAACGCATCCCCTCCGCGGTTTTCTGAAGGGCACCCGCTTCGATTAGCTCGATGATCGCTTTAGTTTTAGTTTGCTTGAACTTGACCGCTTTTTTTAGCGCGATATCTCCGAGTTTGTCCTCCGCCTCAAGATCCACTCCCTACTCGATTAACAGCTCGATTGCTTGGATGGGCATTCGATGTTATGTTGATGTTTCTTTCATTCATAGAATCAATTTGGGAATTACCCTTGCAGGTAGGAATCCCACATGTTATTAACTCAACTTTCGCAGCTAGAAAATCAATCTAATCCCTTGAGCCAGTGAGAATAAGCCTAAAAAAATGTTCGAATTGACAGAAAACACCTTACTTGTTTGGTATCATGGAAGTGTCGAATCAACCAGCAAACAAGAAAGGTGCGTAGCTCTATGCTACAACAACATTCCATGTCTGAACAGTGAGTTTGTTTAAAGATTTAAGGTGCGAAAGTTGAGTGATTAATAAATACAACCGATTAACAGCAAAATTAAAGAGGCATTACCTAATTTCAATTTTATTACGCGATGCCTCTTCTTATATGAACAATCACAGATTTCCTACTACTCCCCTAACCCCACCAACCTCTTCTCCCGATGCCTACCAACTCGTACAATTTTCGCGCGCGATTGAACAATCAACTACTACGGCTGGAGAGGAAGGTCGATGAACTATGTTGACTGAACCGGAAAGTGTGTTTGGACAACTGAAGAACAACCGGGGATTCCGACGTTTCCTGCTTCGAGACATGCAAAAAGTAACCCTCGAAGTCGAGTGGCTTTCCCTTGCCTGTAATCTGTTGAAGCAAGCCGCAACAGACCGAAAACAGAAACCAGCAAGTCTCCAATGATCCGGATACTTGCTAGTTTTTTAGATTTTTTACGATTTTGAAATGAGATAGGCTGTCTCATTCGTAGAATTTTCACTTATTAGACAGCCCCCTCCCCGGATCCTTCACCGCTTCGCCTTATAAAACTCATGATACAACTTCATGAGTGCCCGCTTCTCAATCCGGGACACATAAGAGCGGGAAATGCCGAGCTCTTTGGCGATTTCGCGTTGGGTCCATTCTTCTCCCCCATGCTCCAACCCGAATCTTCCTTTAATCACTTAGAATTTTGTCCAACCTTTTTTATGAACTTCAGATAAGACTTGGCCAAAAAAAGAAATCATTATGGCATTATATTATGTTCTGACACTTGACTGTTAGGGTAGCATCGAAGATAATTACAACCTCACCATGTGGAAACGGCTGTGCCGTCCTCAAAAGGGAGCCTATGCTTTCGAAGCAGTGATACCTTGTATCGCTTTCAGGTATCCGTTTCAGCGAGAAATAGAAAGATAATTTATAGTGTAAAGCTTATAAATTCTTCTACTTTAAAAAAAACTATAATTAGGAAGATCATTGATTTTGAAAAGGGGCGGTCGTTATTAGCTGGTTAAGTGATCTCTACAAATTACAGAAGCGGGAGCTAAAAAAGGACATCGAGCCCTCTTTAGTCAATGCCATCTTTCGGATGTATGATAGATTTCCCAGGATTGGACTTAAAGAGCGGATCGGCCAGCAGGATATGTCTCTGGATATCGCTGATGCTTATATTAATGGTAGAAACGCAATGATTGAAGCTGGAGTCGGCATCGGTAAGTCCTTTGCATACCTCATTCCCAGCCTGCTCATAAACCAAGTCTCACGGCAACCGATCATTATTGCAACATCCTCCATACAACTTTCAGAACAGATACATAAAGATCTGAGATTTATCGGAAGCCGGCTCGGATTTACATCGGTTCGCTCCGTAGTCGGAAAAGGCATGGGGCAGTATGCTTGCCGGTACAGGGCAACAGACCTGTTACAACCTGATGATTCAAGCTCAACTCTGTCTACGCTTGCCCAGCGTATTGTGAATTATGACATTGATGAGAGAGCAGATATTAAGGGCGGAGTTAGTGATGCTGTATGGTCTAATGTTTGTGTGAATGATTGTAAATTTGAACGTTGCCATTATAAAAGTACATGTTCGTTTTACGAGATGAGAGCTAAGATTAACGCCAGCGCCAGCGACATGGATTTTATTATCGTAAACCAGGACCTGCTCATCCGTGATTTGATCAAGAAAAAAGAAGGAACGAAGGGATTAATCACTGAACGGCCAGCTCTGATCGTAATTGATGAAGCTCATAATCTGGAAGCAAAGGTTAGAGATGCAAGAACGCTCGAGTTTACATTCCGGGGAACCTGCCGTATTCTGGATGACGCCTTACAGATTCTCTTCAAACAATCCGCAGATATGGACCTTATGCCTCAATTTAAATTTTTAAAAAGATGTGTTGGCCATATTTTCAAACAGGTAGAGTCGGATTTGCTTCAAACAGCCAAGCAGGACAATGACCGTATAAAAGTGTCGGAGATCGCAGGAATTCCATTAAAACGAGGGGCACAGGTTTTGAAAGAGTTTAATCTCAGCCTTTCCGTCTTAACTTCACGGCATGAGCGGGAGATCGACAATATTTTTGAAGCTATGAACGGACTTATAGATCTCTTTGATGTACTCGCCGGAGTGGAGGAAAACTATCTGATCTGGGCAAGCAATACCCAGCGTGAGGCTACCATTAGTATCTGTCCTAAAGGCATAAGCCAGTTTCTAAGGTATAGCTTATTTAACGGGAAGACATCTGTTATTTTAACGTCAGCAACCATGTGCCAAAGCGGAGAAACACTAGAGGAACAATACGCTTATCTGACTGAGTCCCTCGGTTATAGGGGTGATTATATGGAGCGCCAGGCTTCACCATTTGATTATGACAACCACACCATGATGTATATTGCCAAGGACATCCCATACTACAACCATCAGAACAAGGGAGGTTATCTTGAAGCGGCATACAAGGAAATGATGAAGCTCTGTAATTTAACGGACGGACGGACATTGGTCCTTTTTTCAGCTAAGGAGGATATGAAGTACATTCATAATAAGTTAAAATCCGAGAAGCTTGCATGGGCGGTGCATGTTCAAAGAGAAGGATCATCTCAGGACGGGGTGATCGCTGAATTCCGNNCCGGTGTATTCTGGGAAGGCGTGAATATCGAAGGTTCGGATTTGTCGCAGTTAATTATTTTCCGTTTGCCCTTCCCCGTTCCTGCCGATCCTGTCTATGAATATAAGGCATCTTTGGCGAAGGATCCCTTAAAAGACGTTTTTGTACCGGACATGCTGCTACGCTTAAGACAAGGAACCGGGCGCCTGATCCGTAGTGAAACTGACCTTGGTGTACTCAGCATACTTGATTCCCGTCTGTCCGCTGCAGCCAAAAAAGATTACCGGGATAAGGTACTGGGATCTTTACCATTTAAAAAGGTTACCGAGGACTTTAGGGTTCTGGAGAAGTTTGTAAAAGAAAAAGAGATACAACTTAGCGACAAGTAGAAACGGCTGTGCCGTCCTCTAAGGGACGCGTATGCTTCCGAAGCAGCGAGAAATAGAAGGAACAAGCCTGATGAGCTTCTGCACCAGGCTTGTTCCTTTTTGCTGTACTTGCTTTTCATGATATTCCGTTGAACATTGTCGGAGGATTTAGTGGCGTGATCATTGGTTTATATATCTCTTTCCACCTTAAATCGCAGAACCGTCTTCAGTTTTTCTGGTACTGTTTTACGGGCATCCGTCAGATAAATTTCTTTATGTGTTTTCTCGGCTCTTCGAAGCTGATGATCAGCGCAATATTGCTCCATCATTGCAAATGTCTCCGGTTCGTTATCATAGCTGCCAAGATGCATCACTTGCACACACAAGCCCTCAGTGATCTTGTCCAACCGAACGGATTCCACATCGAGATGCCTTTTCTTGCGTCGAACCTGCTCTACTGCCCATTGGAACAACTCCACTGTAACGAAGTTCGGCTGCCGAATCATCAAGGTATAAATCAAATGATTCTTATCCAAGTAATCCAACTTTCTTCCCTCTTCATCTAAGTCCCAACATCCCTCTAATGGAAACACCGTATATTCAAAATATCCTTCTGGTGTAACTCCCTGCTTCGGCATCATACGAATCGCATAAGACAGTGCATAGAGTACCTCTACATGTTCTTGAAATGCCTTACTGTTCGGGTCTCCCTTGCCTTGAATCATAAAATATTGCATTTCCGGTACTTCAATCAGAACTGGCTTCTGACCTGGTACATAGCATGCTTTGTCATGTTTCTTCCATTCATATTTCGGCATCTTAATCATCCTTCATCTAATTTGTTCGTAATCTCAATTGTGATAATCACTTACCCAAGGCAAAATAACCATCACACTAGTTCCTACCTGAACTTCTGAATCCACCTTAATATGTCCCCCATACATTTCTATTAATTGTTTACAAATCGATAATCCAATTCCTGTCCCTTTTTGCTTGGTTGTAAAGAATGGGTCAAATATCCGGTTTAATTTATCCTGTGAAATTCCTTCTCCATTGTCTTTAAAGATAAGTATAATTTCGTTAGTCTCAGCAACAGCGGTAACTGTAATGTCTATTCTGCCTCTAAATGCTGTAAATGAATCAATACTATTTTTCAAGATATTCAGGATTACCTGCTCTAGTTGAGAGGCGCTTCCATACGTTAGTACTTTCTCTAATGAATACTCTACGGAAAGAATAATATCATCACTAAGTATGAGTTGATTCACGATGTTATTAACTCTATGTATAACCTCGATAACGTTAAATACTACGCCGTTATTCTTCGTACTATCTCCTTTTCGAGCTAGTACTAGGAAGTCCGTTACTAATCCGTTCAGAGCATCAATCTCTTTGATGGTTATATCCAAATAAGCACGCAATTCATTCGCCTTGATCTCCGGCTCATATAGCCTATTATTTACAAGCTGAGCAAATCCTTTAATCGAAGCAAGCGGATTCCGTATTTCATGTGCCATACCTGCTGCCATTTGTCCCATAACAGCAATTTTTTGATCATGTAACTTGTCAATTTGTTGGTTTTTATTAGACAAATAACCCTGTGCAAAGCCAGCAAAACGTGTCCAGTTGCATTCCATTAAACGATTATAAAAAATCAATCGAATCGTAGAATCATCTTCCATCTCTTCAATGATCTTAAACATAACATTCTGAGCGATTAAGTTTAAATCCTTGCTCATTTCCAGTATGATATCAAAATGATCACCGAATATTTCTGCAGTATAAATCCCTTGCTCAAACCCCTCTTTTTCTAGTAGGTTTAGGTATTGGTCGTAATCAAATGAATCCAAGAACAGTGCTTCTACCATACTCATTAATATCGTACTGAATGTTGAATCTAACAATTCATTATGCGTCTCTACAAACCAGGCGGATTCAATATTTTTATTCATATTCATAGAATGAAAATGCCTGTTTAAAATAATTGGAACAGCTAGGGTTAATGACGAACGCAATTCATTTTCACTATATGACATTTTGATCCTCCTTCTTTGTTGTTTTGTATTCAATATATATGTATATTTTCCTTCTTTTTCCGATAAGCTCGATAAAAATGAAACACCCCAAGCTATTCCGCCTATAAAGGAATGGTTTGGGGTGTTGGTTATTTGTATGGTAAATCTATAAAACCAAGGGGAACTTGTTAGCTCCTACTTACCCTCAAAAGCCAGCCTCCCCCACTCTACCGCTTCGCCTTATAAAACTCATGATACAGCTTCATCAGCGCCCTTTTTTCTATTCTCGAAACATAACTCCGCGAGATGCCCAGCTCCTTCGCGATCTCCCGCTGGGTCCTCTCTTCTCCCCCAGTATCCAAACCAAACCGTCCAACCACAACTTCCTTCTCCCGGTCATCCAGAATATCTAGGTTGCGATAAATCTTGCTCTTCTCGATCTTGAGATCGACCTCTTTAATGACATCATCAGCCTCGGAGCCAAGGATATCGATGAGTGTAATTTCGTTCCCCTCTTTGTCCGTACCAATCGGATCGTGCAGAGATACATCTTTACGCGTTTTCTTCAAGGATCTTAGGTGCATCAGAATTTCGTTCTCAATACAACGGGCAGCAAAAG
>DJUJ01000221.1:5055-31968 GCA_002438345.1 Paenibacillus sp. UBA6285 | reverse complement strand
TTCAGAATTTTGCTGCGGATTGTGCTTCCGCTTTCCATGCCGGTACTGGCGGTGATGACCCTCTTCTATGCGGTAGGCCACTGGAACAGTTGGTTCTCGGCCATGATTTATTTACAGGATCGGAATTTGTTCCCGCTTCAATTGATATTGAGGGAAATCCTGATTCAATCCTCTGCTCAAAATATGCTGGCCGGCGTTACTCAAGATGAGGTGTTTCGTATCAGTGAATCTATTAAATTCGCTACGATTATCATTGCTACCGTTCCAATTTTGATGATCTATCCATTTTTGCAGAAATATTTCGTAAAAGGCGTAATGATCGGTGCGCTGAAGGAGTAACAGCCATAGAGAAGATGCTGCATGTGACGGAATCGTTTCTGAAGCAGTCGGGAGGAGAAGACATATGAAGGCGGTAATATCTCAGGAGGGACAGATTCGCATGTCGGATGTTCTGACACCAGTCATTGAAGATGGATTTGTACTAGTCCAGACTGAATATTCGGCGATTAGCCCCGGAACGGAAATGATGATGAATGGTCTGCACCGTACGCAACAGATCGTACTCGGATATAGTGCAGCAGGTGTAATCCGAACGCGTGGGAAGGGAATGGAGCACTGGCCTGAAGGGCTTCGGGTAGCTTGTTATGGCGGTCCTTTTGCGAAGCATGCAGAATGGCTGCTAATGCCTCAGCATCTGATGGTGCCCATTCCTGATCATGTAAGTTCGGAGGAAGCATCGACAGTAGGTCTTGGTGCCATTGCAGTACATGCGGTAAGGCAGGTTGCACTCCAGTTCGGGGAGACGCTTGTGTTGATCGGTGCCGGAATTCTTGGACAGTTGATTGCGCAGATTGCTAAGGCGGCAGGATGCCGAGTGATTGTCTATGATTTGCTTGCAGAGCGCTGTGAGATGGCTGAGAACTTAGGTATTAGACACATCGCTACTAGCCCCGAGAAGGTGAAAGAGCATCTTGCTAACTTGACGGCGGACATGGGTGCAGATGCTGTCATCGTATGTGCGGGCGGCAAAACCGGCGACCTAATTGATCAAGCGCTAGAGTGGGTACGGGATCGCGGCAAGGTACTGTTGGTCGGAGACATAAAGCCAGATTTCTCTCGTGATCTGATGTTCAGTAAGGAAGCTCAAGTTCTGATTTCTAGAGCCGGCGGTCCCGGACGATATGATCCTATCTATGAGCGGCAGGGAATTGACTACCCTTACGGCTACGTGCGGTGGACGGAAGGGCGTAATATGGCTGAATATATCCGGTTAATCTCCGAAGGGGACATTCAGGTGAAGCCATTGATTAGCGCAATATTCCCGGTCGAACGTTGTGAAGAGGCCTTTCGGCGTTATGCAGAGGACCCGGTGGATCTGTTGGGAGCGGTATTAGCTTATCCTGCGGCAGTTTCTGGGGTAGAAGCGCAGGTAAGNNAAGGCGCTGCGGATCGGCGAGCCTTTGAACGGTCTGGCGGTTTGGGCCTCGGCTTATGGAACATGGCAAGGAGTAGACCGGATATATGCGGTTTCTTCCGGGAGTCCATGTATTCTATTTGTTCTAGATCCCAGCGGTGAACAAGCGCCGGAGCGTTATGCGCTGGAAGGCTCGGATCACTGCTGGGGTGTAGTCTTAACAGCAAGTGGAGTGTATATCGGGGGAAGTGGCATTTTGTACAGGTACACTCATGAAGATGGGGTGGAGAACCTAGGTGAGATGATTCCCAGCGAATTCTATACGTGGCGCTTGGCGGCAGATGCACAAGGCAGGATCTATGGGGGATGTTATCCTGGAGGAAAAGTGTTCCAGTATGATCCATCGACAGGAGTGTTTAGGGATTACGGTGCCATGGTGAGTGGAGAACAGTATGCTCGTTCTATGGAAGCGTGGAACGGTAAGCTCTATGTGGGTGTTGGTACACAAACCCCGCATATTGTAGTACTGGATACGGAGACGGGAGACCGCTCGGAAATTGGACTACCAGATGAATGTCGGGGCGAGCAACTGGTTTATGACTTGAATATCATTCAGGGTAAGCTTTTTGCCCGAATCACACCTTCTGCACGGTTTTACATTTATGATCTGGAACTGCAGGAGTGGGGTGACACTCTGGATTGTGTAAGTGGACTTAGTGTTTCACCTCCGGATGAGCTGGGGAATGTGTACTTCATTAAAGATGACTATTTACAGCGATATGATATTCGAACTGGAAGCCTGTTTGTTACCTCATTAGCTATGCCGGAGCCTGCGGGAGACTATGGCTGGTTGAATAACCATGCTTTAAAACCGACAGCACGTTGCTTAACCGGGGTATTCAGAGATGGGAGTTTCTGGATTTACGATCCGGCGACGGATAGACATACGGTTATGGACTTCGGGCTGCAAGGCCAACCACTCCATTTGCAGTCCATGACCAACGGACCTGATGATGCTCTCTATATCGGAGGATATTTCGCAGGTGGGCTAGCCAGATTCGATTCGTCAACCGACGAGATCATTTCATATCGGGGTATTGGTCAGACGGAAGGTATGCTTGCTGGGAGCGATTGTCTTTATCTAGGTGTATATCCGCGAGCGAATATTTTTAAGTACGACCCGAACCAAGAATGGAAACCGGGTGAGAATCCAGAGCTACTATTTTCCCTACAGGAAGAGGAGCAAGATCGTCCCTTTGCTTGGGCTTGGGCAGGAGATGAGTTAGCCATTGGTACGGTTCCTTCCTATGGTCGGCATGGAGGTGCGCTGACGCTGTACCATCCTACGAACAGTTCGCGTGAGGTGTTCCGAAATCTTTTGCCGCAGCAGAGTGTAGTGTCCTTGGCTAGTAGAAATCAGCTGTTGTTCGCTGGAGGGTCCGTTTGGGGTGGACTTGGGATTGCTCCTCAGCGTGCGGATGCATCTCTAATGATTTGGGATATGCAAAAGCGCAGCAAAGAATGGGAAGGCGTACCGGTGCAAGGGGAGCGGGCTATTTCTGCTTTGGTTATAGATGATGTAGGGCATCTATGGGGTTTGACGGCAGGACTGTTATTTCGGTTTGATCCACAGCTGAAGCAAACTGTGAAGACTTACTCATTGTTTAAGATGGATTGGAATGCAGTGACTCATTTTTGGCGAAGTGGTAATGAACTGCTCTATAAGGAAGGCAAGCTGTATGGCGTGTCGATGAATCGATTGTTCAAGTTTGATGTGCTGAGTGAGGAGCTTGAGATGTTGGATGACGATGCGCGGCTGCTGACGATGGACCGTGAAGGCGATCTATATTTTGCAAGAACTACAGCATTGTATCGGATGCGCAAGTAAGGTCTGCACGATCCTTGGCGAAGGGTGAGGGATGATGAGAATCTTATGTTTTTATAAATTCTGTATTCTGGGTGGGGTAACTACTCAGCTTGCGAATAGACTTAAATTTTTGCGCCACCANNGAGCATGTCCGAATTCTGGGGACGGTTGAAGAAATTAAGAGCTATATTGAAGCCTATGATTTCGATGTCATTATTACTATTGATACTTATGAACTGTATGAAGCGCTTGGGCCTGTACAGGAGGGAAAGGTTATTATTCATGAGGTACATACCACCTATTCCGAGCCCTTGCAGAAGTTGGCTGCAACGAAAGATAGTTTGCCTTTTCACTATGTGATCACTCCCTCCGCTTACATGAAGGATTATTTGAACGGTATCGGCATAGCGGGTGCTTATCATATTAATAATTGCCTGGATACCGATTTGTTCCGATATGAAGCGGGTATTGAGCAGGAGCTCGCCACTATTTTGTGGGTGGGTAAACTGGATGATCACAAGAACTGGTCGTCCTATTTGAACATTGCTGGAAAGCTGAATGCCAAGATACCAGAGCTGCGATTCATGCTTGTTGGGGGGTACACAGCTCCTGAAGAGATCAAGAAACAGCTTATGGTAAAGGTAGAACAGCAGGGGATTAAGCATTTCAAGTGGATTCCCAAAGTGGACTACGATGAGATGCATCGCTATTATTCATCGGTTGCGCAGAATGGTGGGTTATATATTAGTACCACAACCAATGAATCTTTTGGGATGACCGTACTGGAGGCGATGGCCTGCAGGTGTCCGGTAGTGGTTCCGAGTGTAGGGGCGTTGCCGGAATTATTGGATGGTCCGTTAAGTGTTTCCTTATACGAATCAGGCAATGAAGAGGAATGTGTGGACAGATTGAGCGCACTGCTGGAGCAGAACAGCCTGAGAGAAGGCTTGAAGTTATTGGGAGAACAGAAAGCTAGAACTACTTACAGCATTGAACAAGTAGGAAAAGAATATATGGAATTACTTGAGCGTTTTAGAGAAGAACGTTTAATTCCTAAGTAGGTGGATCGCTCCATAGGGTGGTCAACCGAATAAGAGGTGTTATTGAAATGGAAGAACTGCAGATCGGTATGGTAGGAATGGACACCTCACATAGCAGGATCTTCGCGGCGCTACTAAACGATGAATCCCATCCGCTACATATTCCGGGTGGCAGGCTACACTGCGGTTATCCGGGGGGTTCTTCTGATTTCGAGCTAAGCTATTCACGTATGAGACCGATTAGCAGTGAATTACAGGAGCGCTATGGCGTTGAACTGCTCAATTCTATAGAAGAAGTTGCGGAGAGATCCCATGCGATCCTCCTGACTTCTGTAGATGGGAGAGTTCACAAGGAACAGTTTGCGGTGCTGGCTCCTTATGGAAAGCCGGTATTTATTGACAAGCCTTTAGCAGTTACCTTTGAAGATGCGAAGGCGATTGTGGAATTGGCGGAGAGGTATGGAACACCATTTTTCTCCAGCTCCATGGTTCGATTTGGGGAACCGCTCGAAGCTCTCTTAGAGGATGAAAGGGCAGGTGCTATCCTTGGTGCGGATTGCACTGGACCACTCGATCTACAGCCAACACAACCGGGGTTATTCTGGTATGGCATACACGCTGCTGAGATGTTATATGCCGCCCTTGGAGAAGGTTGCCATTCGGTACGTACCGTCAGTAACGATACGCNNTGGAAGGACGGGCGAATCGGGACGATCCGCGGAAACCGTACAGGCGGCTCTGATTTCTATATCGTATTGCACCGTGAACGGGGGAGTAACGGAATTAACGCGCTCGGAGCAAATTACAACGCAGGACATCAGCAATTACTGAAGAAATTTATAGCTATGGCGCGAGGGGACTCTCCACCGGTACGATCTTCCCTAACACTAGAGTTGATTCGCTTCATCGAAGCGGCCAACGAAAGTCGGGTAAGCGGTGCTGATGTTCGTCTGTAAAGGAAAGCACATTCTGAAAGGAGTGTCGTTTATTGATTAGGACAGCAGTGATTGGATGCGGTGGCATGGGAACTGTTCATGCTGATCGTTACAAGTCCATGCCCGAAGCAGATCTTGTCGCCGTATGTGATATCGTTGAAAAAGCCGCTGAGGTGCTAGGGAATTTAGTGGGCGTTAGCTATTTTACATCCGTACAAGAGATGCTCGAGCAGGTGAAGCCAGAGGTGGTAAGTATTGCAGTGCCGACCTATTTACATGTACAACTGGTACGGATTGCAGCTGATCATGGCGCGCATGTAATCTCTGAGAAGCCGCTCGCACTCACTTCGCAGGAAGCTGAAGAAGCTATTCGCTACTGTAACGAGCGCGGAGTGAGTTTGTTTGTGGGCCATGTCGTCCGTTTTTTTCCTTCATACAGACAGCTTGCGGAGGGAATAAAGCAGCTTGGCAGTGTTCAAGGCGGAATATACCATGCTAAACGGGCGGGTTCGCATCCCGGAAACGTGCAAGCGTGGTTTCGGGACNNTTAGCGGTGGCGTCATTATGGATTTAATGATTCATGATATTGATTACATTCGTGGGGCCTTTGGTGAAGCCCGTGAAGTATATGCGTTTCAGCACCAGTCGGAAGACATAAATTATGCCTCAGCCACTTTCCGTTTCAAGAGCGGAACCATTGCACAGCTTGAAGCATTTTGGGGTTATCCCGGGTCGTTCTATTCCTCCTTTGAATATGCGGATGCGGAAGGAATCATCTCAGGTGGGACCGGCGATGGCGAAAGTCTGCATATTCGCAAGTCGATTACGACGAGCTCTACATCGGGATTTGTGGAGACGCCTTCGAGTGTGCTGCTGAAGGATCCGTATTATGAGGAACTGGAGCATTTTCTAAGGTGCTTAACAAGTGGGGAAGAGCCGTTAGTAACTGCGCAGGATGCGCTGGAAGCTGTACGCTGGGCTGAAGCCGCTCAGCAATCGGCAATGACCCATCAACCCGTGAAACTTGAAGTGAAGGGGGATATTTAATGAGCCGTTTGAATATTGGCATGATCAGTTTCGCGCATGCGCATGCTTTTGACTATTTGGCAAGTTTACTGCACATGTCTGATGTGACGGTAGGTGGAATTGCTGATGAGGTGCCGGAGCGGACACAAGCACTCGCAGAACGTCATTCGATTCCCTATTATTCTGACTACAAGGAACTTCTGGCGGATACGAATATAGATGCCGTAATTATTTGCTCGGAAAATGTCTATCATGCTGAGCTAACCATCGCTTCGGCCCGAGCGGGCAAACATGTACTGTGCGAGAAGCCTCTGGGCCTATCGCTAGAAGAAATGCAGCGGATGATTTCGGTCTGTTCCGAAGAGGGAGTACAGCTCATGACAGCCTTTCCTTGCCGCTTCCTGACTCCGGTTGTGCGGGCTAAGGAAGCGCTAGATCGCGGCGATATTGGTGAAATTATTGCATTTAAAGGAACAAATCGTGGTTCTTTTCCGGGACCCAAATGGTTCTCTGATGAAGCCCTATCGGGGGGCGGGGCTGTGCTGGATCACACCGTGCATGTAATGGATCTGATGAATTGGTTCTCTGGTTCTTCTGTAGAACAGGTTTATGCCTATGCGGATACCTTGTTTGATTCAGAGCGCAAGCGGACGATTGATGATGCTGGAATGGTGCATGTAACTTTTGAGAATGGTGTGTTCGGAGTGCTGGATCCGAGCTGGTCACGCAATCCTGGCTTCCCGACATGGGGGGATGTGACCCTAGAAATCATTGGCACTAAAGGTGTCATCTCCATTGATGCTTTTAACCAAAAAAACAATGTATACGGAAGAGTATCTGGTAAAGGGAGCTGGTCCTTCTGGGGTGATGATATGAATGAACTGATGCTGAAGGCTTTTGTACAGGCGCTTATAGAAGGGGTGGAGGTGCCGATTTCAGGAGTAGACGGACTAAGGTCCACAGAGGTCGCACTTACCGCTTATCAATCTGTTCATGCAGGCCAACCTGTGCGCTTAAATAAATGAGGATGCTGTAAGCACAAATCTTTGAGGAGGGTGGAACCGCCTATGAAGGATCAGGAATTGTTCGACAATATGTGTGAAAAGCTCTACTCTGCGGTAATCTCGGATACGCTGGATCAATTGGGCTATCGTAATCAGGTGATGCGGGAAAATATTAACCCGATAGATCCTACGTGGATCGTCGCCGGAAGAGCAAAGACCATTCTGTCTGTGGATATTCATCACTTGCCGGAAGATCCTTACACGAAGGAGATTGAGGCGGTGGACAGCGTCAAGCCCGGCGAAATTGTCATCGGCTGTACGAATGAATCGCGGCAGAACGGACTGTGGGGAGAGCTATTGTCTACTGCCTCCAAAATGAGAGGCGGCCGCGGAGCGATCGATGATGGATTAATCCGTGATACTGCCAAAATTCTGGAGCTCGGCTTTCCTGTCTTTGCTACCGGAACCAAACCCGTTGATTCTCAAGGGCGAGGGATTGTTATCGACTATGATATTCCGGTGCTATGCGGTGGTGTAATGGTCCATCCCGGAGATGTTATCTTTGGTGATCGTGATGGTATCGTCGTGATTCCGGGCGCCATCATCGATGAAGTATTCCAATTGGCTATGGATAAGGTGACTCGCGAGAATTATACACGGGACGAACTGCTCGAAGGATATACCTTGCGTCAAGTATACGATAAGTACGGGGTGCTCTGATCAAGAACCGAGGGGGTGATGAACATGAGGCTGGCTGGCAAAAGAGCGCTGGTCACTGGTGCAGCAAGAGGGATTGGACTAGGAATCGCCCTTCGATTTCTGGAAGAAGGCGCTCAAGTGGTCTTGTTGGACCGTAGTGAAGAGGAGCTTCTTACTGCACTGGAAACCTTGAAGGATTATGGTGAAAAGGCTGCAATGGAGGTGTGTGATCTTCGCGATGTGTTACAGCTGGAACAATCCGTTGCCCGAGCCTTTGAAAGGTTCGGTGGAATAGATATTGTAGTGAACAATGCCGGAATCGCCTTTCGTGAACACTTTCTCGATATCTCGGCTGAGCACTGGAACGCAGTATTTGATATCAATGTAAGGGCGGTTTATTTAATCGGTCAGCTTGCAGCTAGACAAATGATTTCTCAGGGTGGCGGAGGCGCCATTATCAATATGAGCTCCAAAAATGGTCTGGCGGCAAGCTCTGAGNNATGCTTCTAAGGCTGCTGTTATACTGCTAACCGAATCGATGGCAGTGGAGCTGGCAGCTTATGGGATCCGGGTAAACGCAGTGGCACCGGGATTCGTGGATACGCCCCTCGACCGCAAGCTGCGCGAAGCTTCGAAGCTCCCAGCGTATTCGGAGCATACACCGATGAAGCGGGCGGCAACCATAAGGGAAGCCGCCAATGTATTTCTTTTTCTGGCTTCTGACGAAGCCTCTTATGTAACGGGAGAAACCATTCGTGTGGATGGTGGACATTTGGCGAATGGTAGTGANNAGTGAGTTGTAGAAAGAAGAAGGAGTGAACGTTTTGGAAAGTACAGAAATTCAGGCAGAATTGATTATTGATGCTCAGGCTGAGCTTGGTGAAGGTCCGCATTGGGATGCCGAATCCAATCAGCTGTATTGGGTTGATGTTACGAGAAGGAAGCTTAGAATATACAACAGGATCACGGGTAATGAAGTAGTCCGCTCCTTCGACCGGATGATCAGCGCAGTTATTCCAACAACTGTGGGAGGACTTGCACTGGCTATGGAGGATGGAATCTACCTCTCTCAAGCCGAGGATTCTCCCGTCCTGCTGACTTCGATAGAAGCGGAGCTACCACTCAACCGATTGAATGATGCCAAATGTGATCGAAAAGGCCGACTGTGGGTGGGAACGATAAGCTTGAACGATGAAGCGCCGGAATCCGGAGGCTTTTACGTTGTGGAGCCTGGCGGCTTCACTCGCCAAGTGTTATCCGGCATCGGCTGTTCGAACGGAATGGCTTGGGATTACATGCGGAGAAAGATGTATTACATTGATACGCCGACTAGGCAGGTGGATGTATTTGATTACGAGGAAGAGTCTGGAAGGATAAGTAACCGTAGAATGGCATTCCGAATTCCTACAACGACTGGCTATCCGGACGGAATGACGATTGATGGTGAAGGTATGCTGTGGGTCGCCCATTGGGGCGGCGGCTGTGTATCACGATGGAACCCGGAGACGGGTGAGCAGCTTGGACTCATTCGAGTGCCAGCCCCTCTGGTGACCTCATGTACTTTTGGAGGCAGTGATCTAACTGAACTCTATATTACAACTGCAAGGATAGGGATGCACGAGAAGGAGTTGCGCGATTATCCGTTTGCAGGTGGTTTGTTTATGGCTAAAACCGGGGTGAGTGGCTTGCTACCCGGAAACTTTCAGGCTAAGGAGTAGGATGAGGAGGCAAAGTGATGCGACTCAAAGATAAGATCGTCATTATAACCGGAGCGGGCTCGGGAATTGGAAAAAGCACGGCCGCATTATTCGCTTCAGAAGGAGCGACGGTAGTTATTGCCGATGTCCAAGAAGATTCAGGAAAAGCAGCTGTAGCAGAAATAGAGGCGTCGGACGGAAATGCGCTATTTATACCTTGTGATGTTACCGATGCTGGCAGTACTACCGCGATGGCTGATCAGGTCGTTAATGCTTTTGGCCGAATCGATGTAAGAAAGGTTCTATCATTAATATGTCCTCTGGCATCGCCGAAATCGGAGTCGCAGAGCGAGCTTCTTACAGTGCTTCTAAGGGTGCAGTTCTATCTTTAACTAAGGGGATGCAGGTCGATTATGCACCTTATGGTATTCGTGCAAATGCGCTGCTGCCCGGTACGATTATGACTCCGTTTGTAGAAGGTTATTTGAAGGCATCTCTGGATCCAGAGGCTTTGGTTTCGGCCATTAAGCGTAGACAGCTTAGTGGTGAGCTTGGCAAACCTGAGGATGTGGCACAAGCCGCACTATTTCTAGCTTCCGATGAGTCCGAGTTTGTGATGGGCCCGCCANNTTGTCTTCGGCAAAAATGCATAAAGTGAAGGAGAGTTATAGATGAAGTTAATTACCTTTTTGCAAAAAGAGGATGATCATATGGGTGTTCTAACCGACCGTGGTGTGGTGGATATTGAGGCGGACAGACTGCATTATCCACTCGAATAAAGGCTCCAGTAACGGTTAGGTAATTGCTTAACGATGGGGAGGATGCGCTTAACCAACTGAGGATTTTTGTGGATGAGTTGCTTGAAGGAGACGTGAATCCATCCTGGTTGAAGCAGGAAGATGAATTAGCATTCGGTCCCTGTGTTACTGATCCTGGAAAAATCATCTGTATTGGCCTGAATTATCGCCGGCATGCGGAAGAGACTGGGATGGCCATTCCCGAATATCCCATCCTGTTCAATAAATTAACAATACACTAACTGGACATGGCTCAGAAGTTCCGCTTCCGAGGACCAGCCAGAAGGTGGACTACGAGGCAGAGCTTGGCATCGTCATCGGACGAACCGCGAAATATGTGACTGAGGAAGAGGCACTGGATTATGTCTTCGGGTATTGTACGGCTAATGATCTGTCGGCGCGTGATTTACAGATGCGACGAGTCAATGGCTAGCGGGAAAGTCTTGCGATAAATTTTCACCCATTGGGCCCTACTTAGTAACTGCGGATGAAGTAGGGGATCCCAATCAGCTTGATATTCAGTGCATGGTGAATGGGGAACTACGTCAGAATTCGAACACTTCGGACATGATTTTTAATTGTAAGCAGATTGTCAGCTATGTGTCCCAGTGCATGACGCTTTCGCCGGGGGAAATTATCTTGACTGGAACTCCAGAAGGCGTCGTGGTGGGTTACCCTCCAGAGGAACAGGTCTATTTGCAAGCTGGTGATGTGGTCACGGTGCAGATTGAGAAGCTTGGTGCCATTACAAATACGATGGTTAGCGAATAGGAGGGAGTAGGGATGATCTTCGATTGTCATACCCATTTGTTTGGACCGGGAATGGTTTCAGGACCTACGGATGAGGCGATCAAACGAGCTTGGGGGCCGGATATGAATATCGAAGCAACCCCCGAACAGCACCGTAGTAATCTGGAAGGCTTCTCTGGTGCTATCGTACTGGCCATGGCTGCGCATGCAACGGGACTTGTTGTGCCAAATGCTTATGTCGCAGATTACTGTCGCACGGATCCAGATCGGTTTTTCGGTTTTGCGAGTGTAGATCCCAATCATCTGGATTGTGTTGCTGAATTTGAGACTGCGATCCGTGAGATGGGGCTAAAAGGGCTGAAGCTTGCGCCTATCTATCAGAATTTTTATCCTGATGATCCCAAGCATTATGCTCTCTATGCCAAAGCAGAACAGCTGGATGTACCTATTCTTTGGCATCAAGGAACCTCTTTTGTACCGGAGGGATATCTGGATGCTTCAAGACCGGCGATGCTGGATCCGATTGCCCGTGCTTTTCCGAAGCTGAAGATGATTGTGGCGCATATGGGACATCCCTGGATTGATGAATGTATTTCACTGGTGCGCAAGCATCCTAACCTCTATATGGACGTTTCTGCGTTAGGAAGCAGGCCTTGGCAATTCTACAATGCACTGGTATCTGCGATGGAATACGGGGTTCAAGATAAAATACTGTTTGGGTCGGATTATCCGTTCTTTGGGACACAAAAGATGCTAGATGCCCTGTACCATATCAATGATCTAGTGGAGGGAACGAAACTTCCGCGAATACCGCAGAATTTTATCGAGGACATAATACATCGTCTAACACCGGAAATTCTCGGGTTTGTCTGAGACATTTATGCTTGATCTATAAGCGAGGTTGTTAAAAGGAGATGGGGTCATGACGGAGTGTAGGAACAGCGAGGAGAGTGTGGCTGAACATGGTGGTAAGTTGAAGAGCGAAGCCTATTTTCAGGAAAAAGATCTATGGGGATTTATCCATCGTTCCTTCACGAAGTCTATGGGATACACCGAAGAAGATCTTCGCAAGCCAGTGATCGGCATTTGCAACACGTTTAGTGAGCTGAATAAATGCCATTCATATTTTAACGAATTGGTGGATTATGTGAAGCGTGGTGTTTGGCAGGCAGGGGGAGTGCCGATGGAATTCCCGACGATCTCGATCGGTGAGCCTTATGTGAAGCCTACAACCATGCTGTTGCGTAATTTGATGGCGATGGATACGGAAGAAATGATGAAAGGGCATCCCATTGATGGCGTAGTGCTGCTTGGGGGTTGTGATAAAACGGTACCCGCTCAGCTGATGGCAGCCGCTAGTGCCAATATTCCAGCCATTGTGCTGACAGGTGGCCCTATGCTAAATGGCCGACTGGGCGGCCGTAGCCTTGGAGCGTGCACAGATTGTTATGGGTTTACGCTGGAGCATAAAGCCGGAAATATAAGTGATGAAGAGCTGGCTGTTGCAGAGAATGCAATTTGCCGAAGTGACGGTCACTGCATGGTGATGGGCACAGCCAGCACGATGGCCTCAATCGCTGAAGCGATCGGCATGGCGTTACCAGGTTGTGCGGCTATCCCGGCGCCGGACAGCAGACGCAGACATATGTCCGAGCGAACGGGCAAGCAGATCGTAGAGTTGGTTCGCCAGGGCATCCGTCCCCGCGACATCATGACTGCAGCGGCGATAGAGAATGCCATCACAGTTACGATGGCGAGTGGCGGATCGACGAATGCCATCATACATCTAGTAGCGATCTCCCAGCGGCTCGGGATGAAGCTGCCGTTAGAGACGTTTGACCGGATCAGTAGTCAGACACCGTTTATTTTGAACCTGCGTCCTTCGGGCAAATATCAGATGGAGGAATATTTCGAGGCAGGTGGTGTACCCGCGCTGATGAAGGAGCTGGAGCCGCTGCTGCATGGGGATTGTTTGACTGTAACAGGCAGGACGGTTACAGAAAATATGGTTNNCGCTGGACAGCCAAGGTGGGATTGCCGTATTGCGAGGGAATCTGGCACCGGATGGGGCGCTGATCAAGCAAACTGCAGTATCCGCTCATCTTAAAAAGCATATCGGATGCGCAGTCGTGTTCGAGAGTCCGGCCGATCTGAATGAGCGGATCGATGATCCTGATCTGGTCGTGGATAAGAACAGTGTGCTAGTGCTTAAGAACGCAGGACCGAAGGGCGCTCCAGCGATGCCGGAAATCGGGCAAATTCCGATTCCGCAAAAGCTGCTAAAGCAGGGCATACGCGACATGGTCCGTATTTCTGATGCGCGGATTAGTGGTACTTNNGGCGCATTGATTGTACATGCGGCACCGGAAGCGGCTGTCGGTGGTACGCTGGCGCTTGTGCAGGATGGCGACGAAATTGAGTTGGATATTTCAGCAAGGCGCTTGGAGCTGAAGGTGTCAGATGAGGAATTGTCCAGACGGAGGGTCTCATGGCAAGCGCCTAAGCCGCACTACGACAGGGGTTATGGCTTGCTGTTTCATGAGCGGGTGCTTCAGGCGAACCTCGGTTGTGACTTTGACTTTCTACTGCCTGCTGAGCTTAGAGAAGAATTGCTGGGCGATCTGAAATCGCCGGGCTCGAAATAATCTAATGCTTGCGAAAGTGAAATAACTGCACTTTATACAACTACAATATATCGTAATCGTCTAATTTGGATTTTAACTGCACTTCATGCAACTAAATCTTGAAGAATCTCTGTTTGTAGCCTCAATCTGAACTTTTAATTGCAGAGAGTGCAACTAAATAGTCATACACGGAAATAGGAGTCGTTTTAATTGTACGAAATACACTTAAAACGCGCGAAATCTCGAATGTGGCTGTCATGGGACGCTACAGTTAATCAACTGTTCAATTATCTTTCATCACATAGACGTAGCTTGTTATTAGTCAACTGAGAGGAGAGTTCAATGATGCGAACCGTTCAAGAGTTGGAGGAGCGCTTGGCAAGTCCGTCCGCAGCACTGATTGAGGAACTAGGCCAGCTCGATGGGGATATTATGCTGCTAGGCGTGGGGGGCAAAATGGGACCCAGTCTCGCAAGGCTGGCGGTGAATGCGATTCGCCAAGCAGGGCTAGACAAGAAAGTTATCGGCGTTTCCCGCTTCTCGAATAAGGAGCTGAGACGAGAGCTTGAAGAGGCCGGTGTCGAGATTATCTCCGCTGATTTGTCAGACGACAAGGCGCTGTTGGCACTCCCTGAAACCCAAAATATTCTCTATATGGCCGGGAATAAATTCGGCACGACCGGAAATGAACATTTCACTTGGATGATGAATGCCTATCTGCCGGGACGCGTAGCGGAACGGTTCCGTAATTCACGAATGGTTGTGTTCTCGACAGGTAATGTCTACCCTTTTACTCCGGTTAGTCAAGGAGGAGCAACGGAAAGAACTTCTCCGAACGCGAACGGGGAGTATGGGCAATCCTGTCTGGGGCGGGAGCGTATATTTGAACATTTCTCTCATAAAAATGGAACGCCGATGTTCATTTATCGGCTGAATTACGCCATTGATCTGCGTTATGGCGTGTTGCTGGAGCTGGCTAAATCGGTTAGGGATGGCCTCCCAATTGATATCACGATGGGCCATGCCAATGTGATCTGGCAAGGGGATGCGAATGAAATCGCATTGCGAGCGCTACTACGTTGCAGTTCACCGCCTAATGTCATGAACATTACCGGACCGGAGACGTTGTCTCTTCGCTGGGCCGCGAATGAATTCGGCCGAAAGTTGGGCAATGAGCCGATCTTTACAGGTGAAGAAGCACCTACTGCACTGTTAAGTAACGCGGCGAAAGCCGCTGCCACCTTCGGCTATCCACGGGTATCGCTGGTCGAAATGATCGACTGGATTGGCGATTGGGTAGGANNGACATTGGGTAGGACAAGGTGGAGAAACCTGGAATAAACCGACGCATTTTCAGGAACGGGAGGGCAAATATTGATGACGCTGACAAGAAAACCTTTGACTTCGGAATTGTTTGCCGCGCTTCATGATGGGTTGGCTATTCCCGCACATCCCCTCGCCTTAACTAAAGAACGTAAACTAGATGAACGACGCCAACGGGTACTTACCCGCTATTATCTTGCTTCCGGAGCGGGTGGAATCGCGGTTGCAGTGCATTCCACTCAATTCGAGATCAGGAATCCAGAAGTAGGGCTGCTGGAACCTGTGTTACGTCTAGCTGCGGAAGAGGTGGAACTTGCCCAGCTAGATCGGTCATTCATGAAAGTAGCGGGTATTTGCGGTGGGACGGAGCAGGCTGTTCTTGAAGCGAGTCTTGCTGCAAGCTTTGGTTATGAAGCGGGACTGCTCAGTATGGGAGGCCTGCAAGCCTTGAGTGAGGAAGAACTGCTAGAACGAACACGCAGAGTGGCGGATGTGATTCCGGTATTTGGATTCTACCTCCAGCCGTCGGTGGGAGGACGGATTTTAAGCTTTGATTTTTGGAAAGCATTCGCTGAAATAGAAGGCGTAATCGCCATCAAGATGGCGCCGTTCAATCGTTATCAGACGTTGGATGTAGTCAGAGCTGTGCTTGAATCCAGCCGCAGCGAAGAAATTGCTCTATACACCGGAAATGATGATAATATTGTCAGCGATCTGCTCACGAGCTTCCGATTTAGGGTGAACGGCAAGCTCGTTGAGAAAAAAATAGTCGGTGGCCTACTTGGTCACTGGGCGGTCTGGACGAGCAAAGCAGTACAGCTGCTTAACGAGGTGAAAATGATCCGAAATGAACCCTCGTTGGCATCCAATTGGTTGACGCTTGGGGCTGAAGTGACGGACAGCAATGCGGCGATATTTGATCCCGCGCATCATTTTCATGGCTGTATCCCGGGTATTCATGAGGTGCTTCGCCAACAAGGATTGCTTGAAGGCTTATGGTGTCTAAATCCGGATGAGCAATTATCACCGGGTCAAGTGGAGGAAATCAACAGAGTGCGCAGGGACTACCCCCATCTGGTAGATGATGAGTTTGTGACAGCGCATTTGGAAGAGTGGCTGCAATAACACATAGTTGTATGTGAGTTAAGGAGGGCGCACTTTCGACAAGTGCGTTCTTTCTCATCCTGAGTGCGATATCCTCCTCCTCATGATACAATAAGGGACAAGTTTATAAGGATGAGGTGACTTTAATTGAAGTATGATTTCGATCGCGTAATTGACCGCCGTAATACACGTTCTTACAAGTGGGACCAGTCCGAGAAGTTGTTTGGTGAGAAGGATATTATGCCACTTTGGGTGGCAGACATGGATTTTGAAAGCCCTCCCGCAGTGAAGGAAGCGATTCTGCGCCGCGCAGAACAAGGGGTTTACGGTTACAGTGTGCCTAGTGACTCTTATAAAGAAGCTATCACGTCATGGTTCAGAAGACGGCATGATTGGGAAATTAAATCGGAATGGATTTCGGATTCTCCCGGAATTGTAACTTCTTTAAGTGTTTCCGTTGAGCTGTTTACCGAGCCAGGGGACGAGGTTATTTTACAGTCGCCAGTCTATTATCCTTTCTATGATGTAATCAAAATGAATGATCGGAAGGTTGCCAAGAATCCGCTTGTGATCCGTAATGGACGCTTCGAGATGGATTATGAGCAATTGGAAGGGCTGATGAAAGGTGGAGCAAAGCTGTTGCTCTTATGCAGTCCGCATAATCCGGGTGGTAGAGTATGGGAAAGAGAGGAACTGCTGAAGCTTGGTGAACTCTGTCTGCGTTACGGAGTGACAGTAATCTCTGATGAGATTCATTGTGATTTGGCGCTTCCGGGCTATGAGCATATCCCTTTTGCATCCTTATCTGAGGAAATCGCGAATATTACACTAACTACACTTGCCGCGACCAAAACCTTCAATCTCCCGGGGATTCAATCTTCCTTTATCGTGGCTTCGAATCCGGAATTGAAACTTAAATTTGATCAAAAAATGAAAACTCTGAGTTTACATATGGCTAGCTTCTTCGCCCAAGGTGCAGTAGAAGCTGCCTATAATGATGGAGAAGAANNTACGTTTCAGGCAATGTGGACTATGCGATTAGCTATCTGTCGGAGCATTTACCACAGGTCCAAGTGATGCAACCACAAGGTACATACCTGCTATGGGTAGATTGCCGCGGGCTGAATCTGGATATAGATGGACTTAAACAGTTGATGTACAAGGAGGCTAAAGTCGCTTTTAATGAAGGCTCTGTCTTTGGAACTGAGGGACAAGGTCATTTGCGGATCAATCTAGCTTGTCCTAGATCTATTCTTGTTGAAGCGTTAGAGCGCTTTTGCCGAGCAGCCATAGCTTATACAGCGAAATAAAAGGTATTCCTGAAGCTTGATGACTCCTTCTAAGGGGATCGTCGAGCTTCTTTATTTTGCAAAAAGGTAAAAAGAATAATAAAATGGAGTCCATTACGTCAAGCAGGAGGACTTCAAATGAAATGGGTAGCTCAGCTTCCGTATTATAAGATACAGAGGGAAATTAAGGATGGAGAACAACGAAGTTTTCCATGTAATAGGTTAATGTATCTGTACAAAGATAGAGTCGTGACTCGTCATCGTGAATTTCCAATAAAAGATATCTTAGATATGTCCTATCGCTCAATGGGAGGATCAGAGGGGATGTTCTATCTATACACGAGTAAGGGTGTATATACTTATTTGTTAGCGTGTGATCCTGAAAGTTTTATTAATACTTTTAAAGAACGGCAAATGAATAAAATTGAGCGTACTGGTAGGCCATGATATGATAATCCATACGACATTGCACAATGGGAGAGAACTTAAATGAGTAAAACACGAATTATTATTGATGCAGACACAGGTATTGACGATGCACTAGCGATTCTATATGCCTTACGCGCTCCAAACGTAATTGTAGAAGGGATCACAACTGTTTTTGGGAATATTGATGTCGAAAAGGCGGCGGACAATTCACTGCGGTTGATTGAGCTTGCTAAGCCTGGTTATGAGATTCCTGTAGCCATTGGAGCCTCCAAGGCAATAGTTCGTGAGAGCTCAGGCTTCGCAACCCATGTGCATGGTGAGAACGGCATTGGTAATGTAGAAATCCCTGCATCTGCCCAGCGTCCAATCGACGAAACAGCGTCTGAATTTATTATACGAATGGCCAACGAGAACCCCGGAGAGATTGTATTGGTTACCTTAGCGCATCTGACTAACCTTTCGCTGGCGCTTGATATGGACCCTGGCATTAAGAATACTTTGAAAAAAGTAGTGGTGATGGGCGGTACGATCTTCAATCCCGGCAATAGAACGCCGGTTGCGGAAGCGAATATTGCTGGAGACCCGGAAGCTGCTGACCATGTATTTACATCTGGACTGCCAATTACGATGGTGGGTCTAGACGTTACGCTTAAGACGCGGATCACCCAAGAGCATATCGATTTATTAAATCGTTTTGGACGTGAAGAAAATAAAGCGATCATTTCGTTTATGGAACAGTCACTCACTCATTATTTTAATTTCTACCGTGAAGCGAACTTTTTGATCAATAGTGCACCACTGCATGATCCACTTGCGCTTATGGTTGCGCTACAACCAGATTTAGTAACCTATAAAGAGATGAATGTACGTGTGGAGCACAAAGGTGAGTTTACATCGGGAATGGTCGTAGCGGATTTGCGGGCACAGCCGAAAGTCGGTCAACCTATCCAAGTTGCTATAGATGTAGATGTTGAACGAGCGGTGGGAACCTTTTTGAGCGTATTTATGTAGTTTAGTCTACCTCTTCTAATATGAAAAATAATTTCGAAGCTCATAGATGATAATCTATTAATTTTACAATTGGATAATCTTTGGTAAAATGGTAGAAGACATATAAAGAGTTTAAGAGATTACACATTTCACTTCATATCATGGAAGATGGGAGACTTAACAGTCATGAACAAACGGATAGGTAAATTAGTCTTATGTCTGGCGATTTCGCTAGGCGGCACCACAGCTATATTCCACAATAATACACAAGCAGCACCCGCAGGGGGAGTTAGTATTGTACTGGATGGTTATGCACTACCGTTTCCAGTAGAGCCTGTTGTGATGAACGGAACAACGATGGTCCCATTCCGAGCGATTTCTGAAGCGCTGGGAATCAACGTAGAGTGGAATCAAGCGCTTAAGAAAATTACCGCGACCAAGACGGATACAGCGGGTACTAAAGTGGTCACTTTGACCCTTGGAAGCAAAAATGCAGGCGTAAACGGCGAAGTTGTGAAGCTAGCTNNTAACACGATGATTCCGCTCAGCTTCTTCGGCCAGCAGTTTGGTGCGGGCGTAGCTTGGGATCAAGCGACGAAAACAGTATCAATCACCTCACCAAAGACGGATATGTATAAGCTGGGCTTCTATGCGCTTAGCTCATACAGCGAAATTTCGTTGCTTCCTAGCTTTGATGCTGTAGCTTTTGGGTGGAGCGGGATTGATAAAAGTGGACAATTCACCACGACAGGCACTGACTTTAGATGGCCTCAAGCTGCTGGGGATGTAACCCCAGAGTCTATTATCTCGAATGCTGCAGCTGGTGGCACAGCGCCTTATCTGATGGTCTTTTCTGGTGATACTGCATCTGAGCTGACGAAGAACCTGGAAGATAAAGTGCTTCAAGAGCAGACGATTACAGGAATCGTCGATCTGGCTACTCAAAAGGGATTCCAAGGCATCACGCTGGATCTTGAAGGACTGGGTCTAACGGGAGATAAGGCTAAGGTGCAAGCTGATTATAATGCTTTTGTGAAGAATCTGTCTCAAAAAGCACATGCAGCAGGTCTTAAGCTTACGGTTATTCTTCATCCATTAAACAGCTCTTATAAAGGTTATGATTACAAGACGCTAGGCAGCCTAGCAGACGATTTGGTCATTATGGCTTATGATTATTTGCAAGAGAAAAAAATGCCAGAGCCGCTGAAACTAGTAGATGAAGGCATCCGGCTTGCACTTCAGCAAGTAAGTAAGGATAAGCTGATTCTCGGTATTTCTGTTTATAGTGAAAATGAAACTTCAGTAAATTCCAAAGTTGGACTTGCCAAACGTTATGGTCTTAAAGGGATTGCGATCTGGCGTGTAGGCTTGATTGGACAGCCTGTCTGGAATGAGATGGGTAAGTCGGTGGAGTTGTAGGGGATTTATGATAGGTTATCAAAAGAAAAAGGCTGCCGTCTGGCAGCCTTTTTTCTTAAAAGATAGGAATTTATATGCTTGCGCAATAAATTGTCCTTATATTTGTTGTATAGGGAATTTTCTCCCTATAAATTCTGTATTTAAGGGTTGAACCAGTGGCATATAGGGAATTTCTCCCTATATTTCAGAGGATATCGTCGTTTTTTAGAAAATTCTCCGTATTATAGGGAGAAATTCCGCATAACTGGGTAATTGCGAGAAAAACTTCCTAAATATAGGGAGTTTTTCCCTATAAAACTCCCTCCCCATCTCCCCATCACAATTTCATAGACTGGGTGCAGGAGGTAAGGGAGTTTGGATTTGAAATCTAGCAACCTATACAACAATGATTGCCTCGTACACTCCAATGTGAAGTTAACAAAAGCTTATTCACCCGCGAGGGTGATTTTGCTCATAGATCAGAATTTATAGGTTCCTCGTCATAAATTATCTTTCTCGTTTAAGCGTTCACTTCCCCTATAGGGACGGAGAAAGGTTATACGTACCATTCTCGATGGACTCGATGGTAGTGAACATCCGTGAATATACATCTTTAATGTTGGGTTCATTTACTTTGCCGTTGTAAAGTCCGTATTCCCAATACTTATATGTTTCACCAGTTTGAAGATAGCCTGTGACATACATATCATTATTAAAATTTTTAAGTGATGAGTGCTCATACGATACATCTTCAAGAACAAACGGCATAAATGATTTAGCAGCTCCAATAAAGAAGAAAGGAACACCTGCATTTGTATATACTTTAGTATACTTGTTGTCGTCTGCTTCTTGCAGATGTTCCTTCATAATAAACACTGCATCATATTGGGAGGAGAGCTTTGTATAATCTGCTAATTCATTAAACGAAATACTTGTGAAGTGCACATGTTCTTCTCTTATTTTCGGGACCTCGCCAACAACGCCTATGAATAAGCTTTTTCCTGAATATAGCGGTGTATCAACCGTATCGGCATTAGGTGTACAGCCTGTAGCCAACATGACGATTAAGAGAATGAGTACGTTTAGGATGATTCTCTTCATATTTTGGCTCCTTTCAAGCGATCTGCATGAGTTGTGTCGGTTTACAATAAAGTATTATACTGGAAATTAATGCTGCGAACCATAGGGGGAATTATATTGCATCCAATTACAGCAATAGAAATTATACTTTCGGTTGTTTTTGTCCTCTCTATTTTTGTTATAGCCTTACTTCTACCCAATAAGGTTAGAAAATTTAGTTTAATTATAGCCTCTTCATTAACTGTGCTATTGCTTTTATCCTTTGCCATNNCCGTCCCCATTGGATTGATTATCAAGTATCCCGAAAAACAGAACAACTCAATCACTATTTGGAGGAGAAATACCCTAATCAAGAGTGGGAAATTAGTCGGCAAGTCGGTAGACAATATAATCCTTATTCCTTAGAAGTTAGATTTAAAAACGAAAAAGGTTGGATTTATATTTATTCAGTAGTAAATCGCAAAAAAATTTACCAGAGCGTTTGGGTACCAGCAGGTGGCAAGTCCTCTGATGTAGGGAAACATTACGAAAAATGAGTAAGGAATTTTGAACAGGAAGATGAGATTATGAGATTAGTGAGGATAGGATTTTTTGATTCTGGCATAGGTAGGCAAAAGGTAAAGGCAGTTGTTATTGTACTGATAAAAAGAAAACAGCTGAATAGTGACGAAGNNGGAAGTTTGGAACTGTAGGAGCGATAGCAACCGCCTTTGTCTCCAGATTTCAACCGTTTCATTTGGTAAAATCAAAGAAATCTGGAGACAACAGCGGTCGGAAGTCCAAACATTCCCGAAGTTACGACTGAAAGCTGCTGATGTGGATTTCTCAAACACACTTCGACTGTTATAAACCTCACATTCACCTAAGCCATAAACCTTTATAATCTCTAAGGTTGAACCCTTGAACCGTATCATTATTTTTAAGGAGGACTTTAGAGTATGAGATATAAAGCATTGGAATTAGACAAACCGCTTACTTATGAGCTGGAAGGCTTAGAAATAGGAGTCACCTCGAACTGTAATTTCCGCTGCGATTATTGCTGCGCATATAATAGAAATGATGGACAAAACATCAAAGCCAAAGAGGTGATCCGTATTCTTGAAGAGCTTCCAGGTCTGAAAAGAGTACGCTTGTCAGGTGGCGAGGTCACACTAAAGTTTGATGACTGTGTGGAGATTGTAAACTACTGCTCATCCAGAGGAATTCAGACACAGCTCAACTCCAACGGCAGTCTTTTAAATGCTGAACGGATTGATCAATTGGTCGCGGCAGGATTAACGACGATACATATTTCCTTCAATTTTACTACTGCGGACGCCTTCTCTCGTTATTATAATATTCATCCAAGCATCTATGAGAAAATAAGAGAGAACATTACTATGTTCGCGGCCACAAGTGTAGATACGGTGCTGGAGACGCTGTTGTTCAGCGAAACTCAGGATAACATGAAAGAAATCAGCGATCATGTCTATGCAATGGGTGTTAGATCCCATGAGATTCAGAACAGTATTATCATGGATCATACGGGCTGGAAGTCTATAGCTGCTCGCGAACAATTAAAGAATGCCGTGAGTGAACTGATTGCTATGAAGAAAGAGGATACGATCCTGTATTTCACTTGCATGGACCGTTTTATGGATGCACTTGGGTTCGAGGAGCAGCCGGGCGTTTATTTTCCTCACTGCATAGAAGGTAAGAAACAGCTTCATCTACATGGAAATGGAGACATTCTGATCTCTGAATTGTGCCATCCTGTTATTATCGGGAATATTTATAATGGAACCTCATTGAAGGACTTGTACAGTAACATGCCAGCGCCATTAGCTCAGTTTCTGGATAAGCTGCCATGCCCAGCACTGGATGCATTGTTTCCACAAGGGGTTTAAATCGTTAAGTCTTTTTATAAAAAAAGTACTAGGAGCCAATTTTATTAATTGGTTCCTTTTTTGTGTAGTAGATTTATGGAAAGTCTTGTATGATCTCTGTAAGCTTATAGAGGCTGCTACAACTTAAATTTGCGGATAAGGAATGTATGATATCCATACATAAGGTGAATGACCAAGTGCTTAGCAATATACGAAATGGACTCATCAAATCCAATGTAGTTCTCGAAAAAATTATGCCATTATTAACACCTACAGCCATCGTAGTTGGCGTGCTTAATGAAAGCAGACTGCTGCCGTTCACAGGCCTCGTTCCTTGGATATTCGCCTTCATGACATTGATCGGAAGTTTGAAGTCCAATCTCAAAGATCTGCTGGGCGTACTGCTGAAACCACAGAAGTTGCTGGTGTTGATGATCATTCTCCATATTGTGATGCCGCTCATTGGCTGGCTCGTAGCAAGTGTTGTTTTTCCTGGAGATCCCTACACAGTGACTGGATTTGTACTGCTGTTTGCGATCCCTACAGGTGTCGTTAGTGTGGTGTGGGTATCCATATACGGAGGGAATATTGCACTGACTTTGGCACTTATTCTAATAGATACGCTCTTGTCACCGATTGTCGTTCCGGGTACCTTGTATTTGCTCATGGGAGCGAGTGTGGAAATCCAGCTTGGGGAAATGATGAAAGGTCTCCTATGGATGGTTGTAATTCCTTCGGTGGTCGGGATGCTTCTGAATCAATGGACAAAAGGCAGGGTGAATACGGTATGTGGACCGCCGCTTTCCCCATTTGTAAAGGTTGGGTTGTTCATGGTCGTTTCCATTAATGGTGCCAGTATTGCTCGTTATCTGAAGCACCCGGATAGTAAATTAGCTATTATTATTGGAGTAACCTTTATAACCGTAGTTCTTGGATACGTAATCGGAGCAGTGATATCACGTCGTTTCCGCTTTAGCTATGAAGATTCAGTGGCTGTGCAATTTAATTCTGGCATGCGTAATTTAAGCGCGGGAGCTGTGCTCGCAGTGAAATATTTTCCTCCGGCTGTTGCACTTCCTGTGATTTCAGGAATGTTATTTCAGCAAATACTTGCTGCAATGTCTGGTCTGTTTTTACGTAACAGAACTAAACGCCCCATAACAGATGGTGCATTAACGCAAGTTCCCCCAGCATCCCAGTCAGAACCGCCTATTTCATCACAGAGATAAAACAGGTCTTATTGACTATTCTATAAAAGATGTCCAATAGAAAAACTAGATTTCTCTACATTAATATGCAAAAATTCGACATTAATTGATATTTTCCGTATTTTATCCTAGTCAATATTCACTAATTTATCATGATATCCGATAGTAATTGTATTATTTACAATTNNCTGAGAAGCATATGAAGATTCGCCTTAAGCTATCACTTATGTTGATAGGAGTGACCCTGTTATGTATAACGGTAATGGGGGTATTTACGTATTTGAAGTCAACTCAGGCGATTGTGAGCCTAACTGAGAATTCTATGAAGCAGGTCAATACGAATAAAGCTCAGACCATAGCATCCATGATTTCGAAAGAGAAGAGAAGTATTGAACTTATTGCGGGTAGGTCGGAAATTGTCGAACTATTGCTTCAAGCTGGTAACGGTGGAGTAGCCAAGGGGGATAAGCTTCAGAATGAGGTGAATATCAGCCTTCAGGGAATTGTGGAGGATGCAGGAGACCTTGAACATGTGTTTGTCAGTGATATGAAGGGCATTGCTGTGGCAGACAGTGACACTAAGCTTATAGGTACAGATTTTAGTGAAAGAAATTATACGAAGAAAGTAATGGAGACCGCAGAGCCGGTAATTAGCGAAACGCTGAAATCGAAATCTACTGGGGCTTATGTGGTGGTTTTTGTGCATCCGGTGAAGAGTAACGGGAAGATGATTGGATATGTTGCTTCAGCTGTTACTGCGGATAGTATGATTAAGTACTTGGCAGATACTAAAGTGGTGAACACGACGAGCTCATATGCGTATTTACTGGATGAGAACGGGAATAAACTGTACCACCCGGATAAAAAGCAAATCGGACAACCGGTTGAGAATACTCAGATTTTAGCTGTTATGGATCGTGTGAAGGCTGGTGAGGAGGTAGCGGACGGCCTGCTCAATAATATAGTTGATGGTGTGGAAAAGAAATCAGCTTACACAGTTATGCCTGAGACCCATTGGTTGCTTGTATTAACTGCTGACTTAGATGAGATAGTGAAGCCTGTCACTGAGATGAGAAACTTCAATATTGTACTAGGTGCGGGAAGTTTGATTATAGCATTGCTGATTGCTCTCTATTTTGCTAATAAAATCTCTTCACCGATTGTTAAACTAACAGAGATGATAAATAGAACGGCAGAGCTGAATTTGACGTATGACTCCCAGTATGAGTATCTGACGAAAAACAAAGATGAAACCGGCACGATTGCCAAAGCAATGCTCCGCACACGGGTTATTCTTCGTGATATGGCGGGCAGTCTAATCACGATCTCGACCAAGGTGCTAGATAATGCGGAGACCCTTGAGAAGCTGTCTATAGATGTTCGGGAGAATGCTCACGACAATTCGGCAACTACACAGCAGCTATCCGCAGGGATGGAGGAGACAGCAGCTTCAACACAAGAGATGACTGCAGCGATTACTGAAATTGATGTCAATGTATCCGAGATCTCTAGTAATGTGAAGGAAGGTGCTGAAGTTTCCAAACAGATCAGTGAGCGAGCTATGGCGTTACAAGATGAGGCGTTAGAGTCTACGGATAATGCGAAGCGAGTGTATGAATCTGTTCGTGTCGATATGGAAAAAGCAATTGAGCAGTCGAACGCGATCTCGGAGATTAATGTACTGGCGGATACGATTCTATCGATTACTAGTCAGACTAATCTGCTTGCTTTGAATGCAGCCATCGAAGCGGCTAGAGCAGGTGAGGCGGGGAGAGGATTTGCTGTTGTAGCTGGTGAAATCCGTAAGTTGGCTGAGAAATCATCAGAGACCGCGGCTGGGATTCAGGGGGTCGTTTCAGGTGTATATGCTTCTGTTGAACTAATGAAGGAAAATTCAGAGGCGTTACTCGCTTTTATTGACCAGAACGTTCTTGGAGATTATGAGCGGTTAACGGAGGTGAGTCAGCAATATAACAGAGATGCAACTACAGTGAATATGCTGATGAATCAATTCGAGACCGCAGCCGATCATCTAAGTATGGCGGTATCTAGTATTTCTATAGCGGTCAATGAAGTGGCTGCTACAGTAAATGAGGGGGCTATTGGGATTCAGGATATTGCGGTAAAAACTGCTGATATCGTTGAGAAGACATTCCATGAAGTTACGGTGGCTGACGAGAATACCCAAAGTGCCAAGGAGCTGCAGGGGCTGGTAGATCAGTTTAAAATTTAATGATTAAGGGAATCTTTATCTCTCATTCATAAAATATTAAGCTTGCAGGACTATAGTAAATGCATAGCCCCCTTATATATAGATTTTGCCCCGCCGGTTGCTGGCGGGGTCTTTTTTTGAAAATATAAGAAAGTATAAGTT
>DJUJ01000221.1:4687-4983 GCA_002438345.1 Paenibacillus sp. UBA6285 | reverse complement strand
TAAATAGCCTCATCCAGCGGAACGATAACCTCAGTTTGTTCGTCCATATCTTTCAGACGTACCTTATCAACACTCGATTCGCTTTCGCCGATGAGTATAACGTAACGGATGTTTTTGGATGAGGCTGTGGCGAGTTGTTTTTTTAGTTTTCTTTTACCGGATACGAGAGTGGTTCTTATAGAACAGGCACGTAGCTCGTCTGCTGCAATCAAAGCTTGTGGTAGTGTCTCACCAATGGGAATGACCATAACATTAGCTGCTTTATTTTCTTGGATAGGTCGTTCTGCTAGGAGTGC
>DJUJ01000221.1:0-4539 GCA_002438345.1 Paenibacillus sp. UBA6285 | reverse complement strand
GTCTCCTGTAGTCCAATGTCTACGATTAGCTTTTGTAAGATAAGAACCTCTGACACACCCGGTTGTGCTGTGAGATCATATTTTTTGCATAACTGTTCGAAGCTTGGATTGTCCATTTCGATAAGCGCTAGAATCGCTGCGATGGTTGCAGATTCTAGCCCCTTGCCAATCAACTCGTTCTCCACTCCGCTAATGTTGATTTTCTCAAGTTTATCAAGGATAAGCATAACGGATAGTTGCTCATCGGTAGGTACGCCAATGGACTCCAGAATCTCGCCNNATCGTCGATTGTTCCATTTTAGGATGATAGGGATGTCTAGCTTGCGGAAAGCTTCGGTTGCCAGTTGCATTAGCTCAGCTTCAGCCTCAGGGCCGGAAATGCCGACTACATCAACATCACATTGCAGAAATTCACGCAGACGTCCACGTTTCACGGGTCCATCTCGGAACACTTTTCCGATCTCATACCGCTTGAAAGGAAACTCTATCCCTGGATTTAAAGCGATCACTTTGGCAAAAGGAATAGTCAGATCATAACGTAACCCCAGCTTGCGGTTGCCTTGATCTGTGAGTTGATACATTTCCTTGAGGATTTCGTCCCCGCCTGCATATTTTGAGGTCAATAACTCCAGTTCGTTTAATAGCGTCGTATCCATCGATTCAAAATCATAGAGCTCGAACAAGTCCTGTAGCGTATTTTGGATATTCTTTCTGAGCGCTTGTTCCTTACCGAAGTAATCATAAGTTCCTTTAATGTTTTGCATCGTTAGTAGCTCCTTTGAATTGGCATAGTCTAGGAAAATAAAAAAACGCGCAGGACCTCTTGGTCCTGCGCGTGATCTATGCCGCAGGGAGGCCAACGCGAGTAGCGTTAGCCTCCCTGAAAAATTCAGGAGTGCTAACGCTGTTTGTGATAATAATGAAGTTGATTCAGCATGATTGTATTTGTATTCATCAGAACCAATTCCCTTCGACATTTTGATTACTGCCGATTATAGCGGATCATTTGGAGTCGTGCAAGTAAGAATTTGTTGTAGTGTAGATTTCTTGTAGGCGAATGGACGAGCAATCAGCTATAATAGGGCTTCGATATTCCTTAAGGAAAGGGAGTTTTTATACGATGAATGAATCTTTAATTATAGATCGGACCGAAGATTTTGTTAAAGAACAACTTGGACAAGATACTACGGGTCATGACTGGTGGCATTCTGATCGGGTGCGGAATACCGCCGCTGAAATTGCCGAGATCGAGAGCGCGGATGTATTTGTCTGCACGATGGCGGCCTTGCTGCATGATGTTGCTGACGAGAAGCTTAATCCGTCTAAAGAAGAAGGTTTGCATAAAGTACGTACGTGGCTTTCTTCAAACCTTACAGATGAGGAACAAATTAATCATATCATGACAATTATTGAGACGATGTCCTTTAGTGGTGGCGGGGGAGAACCGATGCGAACCCTTGAAGGACAAGTGGTTCAAGATGCGGATCGACTTGATGCGCTTGGAGCAATTGGGATTGCCAGAACCTTTATTTTCTCAGGGGCGAAAGGTCGTCCAGCTTATGATCCGGAAGTGTCTCCAAGAGATGAATCGCTTCAAAAGGAGTACAGGGATTACAGCAAGGGGACGGCTATTAATCATTTTTATGAGAAGCTGTTGAAATTAAAATTCCTGATGAATACGGCCTATGGACGCAAGTTAGCAGAAGAACGGCATGATTTCATGCTGAATTTTCTGGACCAGTTCTATAAGGAATGGAATCAAGGGAGCCAATAGCTGTTATACTGATAAGTATGCACAAGATGGAAGGATCGCGGGTTTCCGCTTTAACCAGAACAATCGGCATAGAAGAGGTTGAACTATGAGTGAATTGCAATTTAGAGATTATGAGTTAAACGAAGACATTATTAAAGCGCTGGATGTCCTGAAATATGAGACGCCTACTGAAGTTCAGAGCAAAGTGATCCCTGTAGCTCTCCAGCAAAAGGATCTGATCGTGAAATCGCAAACGGGTAGCGGCAAGACGGCAGCTTACGGAATCCCGGTCTGTGATCTGGTGGATTGGGTGGAGAATAAGCCGCAGGCTTTGATCCTAACACCTACTCGGGAGCTTGCCTTGCAAGTGAAAGAGGATATCACCAACATTGGACGATTTAAACGGGTTAAGGCAGTAGCTCTTTTCGGCAAGCAGCCCTTTGCTCCGCAAAAAATAGAACTTACCCAAAAAACACATGTTGTCGTGGGTACGCCTGGGCGTGTGTTCGACCATATTGAAAGAGGCACGCTTCCGCTAAACCGAATCAAGTATTTGATCATCGATGAGGCTGACGAAATGCTGAGCATGGGGTTCATTGAGCAGATTGAGAAGATCATCAAGCAGTTGCCAAAAGAACGAGTAACTTGTGTTTTCTCGGCTACTTTACCGGAAGTAATAAAGAATTTGTGCCGGAAATAGATGACTGATCCAACGGAAATTGAGATTGAGGCAAGTGGAATCACAACCGCTACGATTGAGCATGCGTTGATCGAAGTGAGACAAGCTGCCAAATTCTCGCTCTTGAGTGACATTATTACGGTGGAGAATCCAGACAGCTGTATTATTTTTTGCCGTACGCAAGAGCAGGTGAATGCTGTATTCAGAGGGTTAGCTGATCTGGAATATCCTTGTGATAAGATCCACGGGGGAATGGAGCAGGATGAGCGTTTTGAGGTCATGAATGCTTTTAAAAGAGNNCGATGTAGCAGCAAGAGGAATTGATATCGAGAACATCACTCACGTGATTAATTACGATATTCCATTGGAAAAAGAAAGCTATGTGCACCGTACAGGCAGAACTGCTCGAGCAGGCAAGACAGGTAAAGCGATCACTTTTGTCACTCCGAATGAGCAAAAATGGGTGAAGGAAATCGAAGGCTATATTGGCTTTAGTATCCCACATATGAAAGCTCCTTCGGACGATGCCGTTGCTTACGCGAAGGAAGCGTTCGAGCAGAAGATTAACAAGCAGCCTGTCCGCAAGAAGGACAAAAGCGAAAGCTTGAACAAAGAGATCATGAAGCTGTACTTCAACGGCGGTAAGAAAAAGAAGCTAAGAGCCGTGGACTTTGTCGGCACAATTGCGAAGCTTGAAGGGATGTCTGCGGAAGATATCGGTATTATCTCGATCCAGGACAATGTGACTTACGTGGATATTTTGAACGGTAAGGGTGCAATGGTGCTGCAAGCGATGAGAGAGACGACGGTGAAGGGTAAGCAGCTCAAGGTTCATATTGCGAAGAAATAAGTCGTGGATTGCGGGTTATCGCTGATCACCTTTCACATGCGCTGCTTTTGATGCAGTTTATACAAAGAGGGAGTCGTGTTCATTACACGGCTCCCTCTTTAATTATTTTTTAACAGATTGAAAATAGAGAATTAATCTATAGGGAATCAGAACTGTTATTAAGTAAAGAGGTGGTGGAGTGAAAGGTAAATTTAAGAACATTTGGATTAAAGCGATTCTGCAAGTTCTAATTGTTATTTTTTTGCATTTTATAACTATCTATTTTTTGAAGATGAAAACTGGGAATTGGGATGAAGAAATAGTAAAGCAAATGTTTATAATGTATCTAGCACCAATAATCCTTATGTATATGTCTTGCATGATGGCTTTAAAGACGGAAAAGCTTAGGTACAACATTGCTTGGTTAGTCATTAGTATTTTACCTAGCATGAGGATTCTGTTTTATTTAAAAGAAGAATTAAAAGGGAGAGAACCTGAAGGTTCAGGGTTTATTGAATTCAGTGATGTAGCTTCCGAACAGTTAGTTCTTAATTTTCTTTTTCCTGTTAGCTATTTGGGTATTCAACTGATTTTAATATTTATAATGTTGATAATGATATTATCGAAGGAAAAACCAGTAGCTGATTAACATCTTACATAAAGAAAGGAAATACTAGAGTCACTATTCGTCCATCACTACCATCGAAAAGTTGCTAATTTTGCTAAGGAATCGATGAGGCTGGTCGTTTGATGCACTGAATGCCAACGGGGGCTTTATCCTAAAGAAGCTTAGTTCTGGGAGGAGTGATTATCGACTTGGGCGTAGATGAAAATAGTTTGTGTTTGAGTGAACGTTTAGATTTGTGTTGTGTTTGATCTATAGGGAAATCCTCCCTATAAATTGCTGATTTTCTCTAGATTTTAAGCTTTTTAGGGAATTTTGGACCTCTGTCAAGAAAGTGGACACCCATTAAACTGCTTTTCTCTTATTAAATTGCGCAGCAAACCGTGCCGGCGAAAGATAGCCTAGCGCGCTGTGGATTCGTTTACGATTATAAAAAAACTCAAGATAGCGATAAATCTCGTCGTGTGCTTGTTGTTTCGTTTTAAAACGTGGGTTACAGTAAATAAGCTCCTTTTTCAAAATGCTGTGAAAGGATTCGATGCAGGCATTGTCGTAGCAATTGCCTTTGCGACTCATGCTGCTTATCATCTTGTATGTTTTAAGTTGCTCTTGGTAATCCTCGGAAGCATACTGGCTTCCACGGTCAGAATGGT
>DJUJ01000189.1 GCA_002438345.1 Paenibacillus sp. UBA6285 | reverse complement strand
CGCTCGGCCGCCTGCTGCAGCTCGTCCCACAGCTGCAGCACTTCACGGGCGCTGCGCGGAGCTAGCTGCGCAAAAGACTCGGCGCCGGTGGCGTGCTCACGCGCCAGCGCCCGTTCTGCTGCCTGCAGCGAAGCTGAGGCAGCGGCCAGGCGGGAACGCAGCGTCTGCCGCGCTGCGCCCTCCGCTTCCATGCGGCGATCATAACTCGCGAACGCCGCTGCAAACCTTCGTGCAGCTTCACGATCCGCCGCTGCACCGGAGAATGAAGTCAGCTCTGCCGCACTCCAGCTGACATCAATGCCTCGCAGAATTCGCTGCAAATGCTCATTCGATGCGGTCAATTCGCCCTCCAGCCGCTGTCTTTCCGTTCTCCGATTCTCATAGCTGCTCCGATGGCGGTCCAGTCGCTCCAGCGCAAGTCCCTGAGCAGCCAACACCTCATCTGGAGGATTCTGTGCCAGCTCAGCAGAAAGCTCACTTTGTAGACGTTCATAACGAGCTACTGCTCCTTGAGCATTTCTAATTTCTCCTTCAAGTGCCTGAAAGCGGGTCGCCCCTTCTTCAGGGAAAGTTGAAATCATTGGCAAGCCTTGTAGCTCAAGCTGCGCATCGCTCCATTTTAACCACAATTCACGAACATCCTGAGCTTTGCGAAGCATCACGAGCTTGTCTCCCGTAAGCTTACGTTGCTGCTCCAATTGATCCAATTCCAATTCCGTAACCTTCAATGCTGCGAGATTACCGTTATATCGTGGAAGATAAGAACGGCTCTCAGCCATCTGGCGCTCTAGTTTCTCAATAGCTTGAACAATTTTGGCAGCCTCCTGCAGCTTGCCGCGAGGTTTATACAGCTTCTCAGCTTCCTGTACCAATCTTTTTTCTGCCCGCATGATCGTTCCACCGCCGCCCATACCTGCGTGAAAGAGAAAGCTGCTCATCTCTTCTGATTGAAGAGCAGCAAGCTCCTGTAGTTCATCGAGAGATACCGCGAACAATTGATGGAACATGCTCCTTGAGATGCCACCAAGCAAAAGACGCTCCATTTCAGCTTGTCCTAACTCTTGCGTCGTTCCATTCGGATGGTTAACCGTGATGTTCAGCTTCTCATTTCTTCCTGAACCCTCACCACCGGATGTATGGCGACGAATGGTCCATAGGGCACCATTAATATCACGTGCCTTCAGTATTCCCCCATGTAATCCGCCTTGCATAGGTTCATACCTCTCCGTGGGGTTGCCACGACTTGGAATTCCAAACAGCATGGAGCGAATAAACTGCAACGTCGTGCTTTTTCCTGCTTCATTACGCCCATAGAGTATGGTAACTCCATCCGTTAGATCTATTTCTCGGTTATGCAAACGCCCGAAGCCATGGATCTGCAAATGTTCAATTCTCATCTTCTGGAGCACCCTCCATTCCACCGAGCATTGTGATTCCCTGTTCTGCAGCACTACGAAGCCAACTTAACTTATCCTCTAGACTTGTTACCGAGAGCAGCTGTCGCAGCTCCTGATTCTCCTGCAGCGGCTTAAGTGCACTGTTTATTAGTTCTTCAAGCGCTTCTGTTGAATGTTCCGTACGCTCCGTAATTCGCAGCATTTCTCCAAGAAAGCTATCCTCCTCTAATAACCGTTCACGATCAATAGCTAATCCGGACTCTACAGCGAATCCTTCCGTCCAGACAAGTCCTTTATAATCTTTACGCTCAGCCCTAACCGCCTCACGCCGCTGTAATTCAGACAGCAAATCCTCTGCTGCCCCTTTTTCTACTAATACTTTATGTACGTCCCCGCGTCCGATCAGACGAAATCTGACCACTGACATAAGCTCCGGGAGTTCCTCCCTGATATCGTCAATCACCTGCTCCACATTTTGAATCCATTCTACTTCATTACTTAATCCCTCAATGGATAGATCCCGAACCTGCCAGCGAACATAATCAAGCTCATGAAACTGGGGAGTGGTACTTCCAGCCTCATCTACATCCACAATATAACAACCTTTTGCTCCGGTTTCCTTAATGCTGCGCCCTTGTATATTGCCTGGGTATACAATCGCTGGTTTCTCATGCAATACACTACGTTTATGGATATGTCCAAGCGCCCAATAATCAAAGCCCCGTTCGATAAGATCCTTACGACTGCAGGGGGAATAGGTCTCGTGCAGTAAATCACCGTCTACATTTCCATGCAGCATAGCAATATGAAACAGACGGCTGCCAGGTTTTCTAGAAAAGCTCACTGCTGTGTTGTCCGTCACTTTCGCAGTCGGATAGGAGATTCCACTAACGATAGCTACTTCTTGGCCATCTTTACGACGGTAGGCTGTAGCGTGATCTGGCTTCTCCCCACCGAATACGGTAACATGCTTTGGCATTTTCGTTGTCAGACGTAGTCCGTCGAGTGGATCATGGTTACCATGGATCAGAAACACGTGTATCCCGTGCTGGCCAAGTTCCTTGAGCGCTTCCTGAAATCGGAGCTGACCCTGTAATGAAGCGTCAGAAACATCATATACATCTCCACTGATGACAATAAAATCAACGTTCTCTTGGATGGCAACGCGGACAAGCCGCCCGAGGGCGGCGAAGGTTGACTCACGTAAATAAGAACGAATGGCTGGCGAAATATGCGCCAGCCCAGCAAAACGACTATCCAGATGTAAATCAGCAGCATGTAGAAATCGAAATGGAATCATAACTACTCACCCTTTCGTTCCTGAGGGATACTGTAAGTATGTTTTCTTAAGTTCATTAGCCACACGAGTCAGCGAATACAGATTTTTTGCTTTATCCCAGGCCGAACGAGAAAGTTCATAACGATAAGCCGGATCGGATATCACCTTTTCTAGTGCGTCCGCAAGTGCAATCTCATCGTCGGGGCTGACCAGCAGACCATTAACCCCGTCTTCAATCTGCTCCGGAATCCCTCCTACATTCGTCCCAACTAAAGCCAGACAGCTAAGCGCCGCTTCCGCAAACACCGATCCGAATGCTTCCGCCCGAGAAGGCAGCACGAAAATATCAAAGAAAGGCATAAACTCTTCCGGATGAAGTGTATATCCATAAAAAATCGTTTCATTATAAATCCCTAATTGCTTAGCCATATTTTCCAAATCCGCACGGGATGGTCCATCGCCAATAATATGCAGTACATATTCATGGCCGCGATTTTTAAGTTCAGCACAGGCCTTGAGTAAAGTGTCAATTCCTTTAGCTGGAACTAAACGCGTCACGGTAACTAGCTGCGGTATAGCGTTATCATGCGGTACTGGCTTAAACCTTTTTTCATCAAAACCATTCGGTATGACTCCTATATTAGAAGGATCTAGAATATAAGGCGCCACATACTCAGCAAAAGCTTGCGACACGGTCATTAACCGATCACTAACATGCTCAAGTTCTCGGTAAAGCGAAACTAGAAACTGATGTTCCAGCCCTCCCTCAGAAATAGCTCCATTAAGAATTAGCTCTCGCTCATAACTGGAATGTAAGGTTTGAATTAACGGAGTATCTGGAAATACTTTTTTCATCGCTAAACCAGCAATTGGATGATGGGAATGGATAAGATCGTATGTCTTGCTCATCCGTAGTTTAGTCCACCATAGATAATCACGATAGGTCTGAATATATTTCTGAACGATCGGACTTTCCCCAAACTGTGTCCAATCAAAGGTCTCGAATATGACTTCCTTATGTCCCTTGTTGCGAATCCGCTTAGGTAACCAAAACAAATCCATCTCCCAACGGCTTGAACGGAATCTCTCCTGAAGATAAGGGATCATGGATGATACACCACCAGGTTGTTCCGGCGGGAAGAAGAGCGCTTGCAGCAAATTCATATGGTACATCCCCTTTACAATTGCCCTACATACAGTAAGACTTGGCAATTATGATATAGTTGTGTATATGTAGAATTTCAGGTACGATTACGTTCCCCATACCTTGATTTTATCGGTATAAACATGAAACAGCAACTAAGAAAAAGGAGAATGAACTATGAAGGNNAGCTACCTGCCTCTTACACCGCATATATAAAAGAAATGCTGGGGCAAGAGGCAAATGCTTTTCTAGAAAGTTATTCAGCACCACGAACTCAGGGACTTCGCTTTAATCCACTGAAAAGCATCTCTGATGCAGGTCAAGTCGCGGTAAAACGCACAGTCTCACAATTTGATTTGAAACCTATCCCATGGTGCCCTGATGGTTATTATTATGAAGAGCCTACTCGACCAGGCAGACACCCTTACCATGCTGCCGGACTATATTATATTCAGGAGCCTTCCGCAATGTCCGCAGCTGAACTGTTGTCACCTAAACCCGGCGAAACCGTCCTAGACCTTGCTGCAGCCCCTGGAGGTAAAACTACGCATATCGCTGGTTTAATGCANNGGACAAGGCCTCTTAATCTCTAATGAAATTCATCCGGAACGCGCAAAAATTCTAGCAGAGAACGTAGAACGTCTAGGCATTAAGAATACCCTCGTAACCTGTGCAACGCCAGAACAGCTGTCTTCGCGCTTCCCACAAGCTTTTGACCGAATTATGCTGGATGCTCCTTGCTCGGGAGAAGGCATGTTTCGAAAAGATTCAAACGCCGTTCAAGAGTGGTCTCCTGACCATGTAGTTATGTGCGCGGCGAGACAATGGGATATTCTGCAAGACACCTACCTAATGCTTAAGCCTGGTGGTACTCTTGCCTACTCTACTTGCACTTTTAACCGCCAAGAGAATGAAGAGATCATTGCTCGATTGACGGAAAGTTACCCCGATATGGAACTACTTACCCACAAACGCCTTTGGCCACATTTAGAAAAAGGCGAAGGCCACTTTGTTGCACTCCTACGTAAGCAAAGTGACACCGAAAACGACGTTGATGACGATGCCAAACGCAGAGCCAATAAACGTCGAAGCAAAAACAACCCAAAAATTAATTCTTCCGTACGCGATGCATACCAGCTATTTCAAGACTGGGCCACGGTAGAGCTACCAGGTTTCTCATACCAAGGCGTACCTCTACTGTTCGGTGAATCCCTTTATTTGCTGCCTGAATCCTTTAACAGCAGCCTGCATATTGGACTGCTTGACGGGCTTCGTGTTCCCCGGGCTGGACTACATATTGCCCATTTGAAGAAAAATCGGATTGAACCCGCACACGCGCTTGCGATGGCGATTCAACACACACAAGTAACACGTAGTTTTGATCTTAGTAGCGACGGTCTGGAAATACACGCTTGGCTCCGAGGCGAAAGCTTACCTGTGCCGATGGAATTACATGGATGGACACTTGTAACTTTAGATGGATTGCCGATTAGTTGGGGCAAAGCGAGTGCAGGCCAACTTAAGAATCATCTTCCTAAAGGACTTCGCATCCTAAAAGCCCATATTGACGAGCAATAGGCCATAGACCAGTTCATCCAGTCCACTTTGGCATATGATGTCATTATCTCAGAAAGCTGCTACACCCGCCGCAGCAATGAGAACACGACATAGGCAAGGAGGAATATAACATGGGTGAATTTCGAGGACCCTTCACTTCGACCGGTACGATCTTGGTACTTTTCATCTTGCTCGTCATCATTTCCTGTTCGTTGTGCGTTTAATACCAATCCGGCTTAATAAGCAGTGAAATTAAAGCGGCTGTGTCGTCCTTCTTAGGGCGGTGCGGCCGCTTTATTTCTTTCCGACATAACATCTCCACTTGTTACTCTCGTGAATATTTACCGTTTGAAAGCCTGATTTACGAAATAACTGTTCTATCTCTTCGTTCTTCGTGTATTGTTTCATGTGATAATTAATTTTGTATATCTCAGAAATAATGCGTCTGAATAGCTGTGATCGTCCCGAATATTCCATCTTTGAACGGTAACGCCGACACATCTCCTCGACTAATCTTCACCCTACCCGCGGAACCCTACGAACCCTCTCGGACTCTTGGCACATGTACCTCCCAATCAATTGACTATACTAGCAGCCTGATCACTTGATATATGTTCCGTAAGATTTTCAGTTGTGACTACCCACTTATCTACTTGATACTCTATTTTATGAATACTAGTATATGAAGTCGGGAAATGGGAATTCTTATTGGTCCACGTTAGTCCTTTTAAAATATGGTATATAACATTAATTACGCCACCATGAGTGACCACAATTACATTTTCTTTTGGATCAGTACTCTCTAGTTCATTACATAGTTTCGAGAAACTTGTACT
>DJUJ01000028.1:7544-15120 GCA_002438345.1 Paenibacillus sp. UBA6285 | reverse complement strand
TCTATCGCCTACTAATCGGACTCAAGATTTCCAGAAGACCGCCGGATTCTAATCACAGCTACGGGCATTTCAGAGCGGAGACCGTAGCATCATTAATTGCCTCATTCATTATGATTGTGGTAGGACTTCAAGTGTTGTATCAGGGCGTGAACAAATTTATCCAACACGAACTAGAAAGTCCGGATCTTATAGCAGCCTGGACGGCAGTCGGTTGTGCTGTAGTAATGATGGGTGTGTATATGTATAACATTAGGCTCGCCCGCTCCATTAACAGTAACGCAATGCGGGCAGTAGCACTAGATAATCGATCGGATGCTTTAGTTAGTATAGGCGCTTTTGTCGGGATTGTGGCTTCCGGATTTGGAATTCCTTGGCTTGATCCGCTTACAGCGATTATTGTCGGCCTGATCATCTGCAAGACGGCATGGGATATCTTTAGCAAAGCAACACATGATTTAACGGACGGATTTGATGCGGAAGAGCTTGAACTGATGAAAGAAACCGTAGCTGAAATTGACGGAGTGCAATCCATTAAAGATATTAAAGCCCGCATCCATGGGAACAACGTGCTAGTGGATACAACCGTGTTAGTGGATTCCGAGCTAAGTGTGGTGCAGAGCCATGATATTACGGAAGAAATTGAAGAACAATTGAAAGACCGACACCAAGTTTCAAATGTACTTGTACACATTGAACCGGTACTGAAGTAGAGATGGACACAGAAATGCGGCTCTTATCTGGAAGAATATGAAATTAGTCTGTGATGTTGTTAATAGATCTTTTGTGCGGAAAAGTAGTGAATTAGTTGTATTTGTCGATATGTAAATTTCAGGAAATGGAATGGTGATTTCGTGATTGAGTGGAAGGATTCTTATGATAAGGGAGTTTCAATTCTCTCAACCATTAAGCTTAACCGTACGTTAACCGATTGGCTTCTGAATCACATTTATAAATGCGATAAGATAATAGGTGAATGTATGGCCACACGTGAAAAAGCAGTATAACTGTAAACCTCCAACGAAGATGCCGACGGGCATTTTTTTTTTGACGGGGAATGTTGTAAGGGAGTGCGTGTCAATATTTCCTCCGTTTTCCGAAGACATCATTGCAATTTATACTGGGTTAACGGTTTGTGTTATGATTTGAGTTATGAAGTATAGAGTCAGTATGGTAAAGGGGAGAGGAACGATGAAAACATTACGCATGTTAGCTTCAGGGTTTGCAATGCTACTAATACTGGGCCTAGTAAATTTGTACATTGGGTATCACGTTTGGCTGCTTGTTCATGAATGGTTTTCGGGTGCTTCCTCCGGTTTGTTCTGGACATTATTCNNTATGTTGTCGGAATGATACCATGGCCTAAAATAATGAAACCATTAGCCAGATTCTTTAAAGTGATTGGATCGTATTTTCTAGCTTGCATGGAATTTGCTATTATCATGTTGCCTTTAGCGGACCTGTTATATGTGCTGCTCGGATGGATGGGAGTCGATCGCTCGCTCTACATCTCTGAAGCGGGAGGTACACTACTGATATTACTAGTTGTTTTTCTAGTCTGGGGTTCGATCAATGCTTGGAGTACAGTTATCCGTACGCATCCCATTCCCATCGATAAATCCATCGGAACCAGTACGCCATTAACCATCGCGGTTGCTTCTGATTTGCATTTAGGAAATATCGTGGGCAATCGGCATCTCAAAAAAATGGTAGCACAAATGAACGCTATGAAACCTGATGTAATTTTGCTGGCTGGGGATGTACTTGACGATAGTATAGAGCCTTTTATTCGTAATAGTATGAGTGAACAGCTGAAACAATTAAAAGCACATTATGGTGTCTACGCAGTGCTGGGCAATCACGAATATTATGGTGGTTCGATTAAGGAATATACCGATTTGATGAGTAGCATAGGCATTAAAGTCCTACAGGATGAGGTTGAAGAAGTGGCAGGAACGTATATTGTAGGTCGAAAAGATAAGACTGCTGAGAATATGGAAGCCGGTGGTAGAATGAGCGTAAGCTCGTTATTGGATGGCCTCGATCTGATGCGTCCTGTGATAATGATGGATCATCAGCCTACCGGTTTCGATGTCGCAGCTCAGGAAGGGGTAGATATTCTGCTCTCCGGTCATACGCACCGTGGACAGATTGCTCCAAATCACTGGATCACCAAACGTTTATTCGAACTGGACTGGGGATACCTCCGCAAGGATAACTTGCATGTAGTTGTCTCCTCTGGATATGGGACATGGGGACCTCCAATCCGGTTAGCCAGCCGTTCGGAGATCATTAAACTTGAGGTGATGTTAGAAGGTACTAAACAATACAATGAAGAAGCCGTGTCTACAAAGACGGTGTTAATCTAACAGAGTGAATAAATGATATGAGGCTGCACTAATCCGTAGAATTTTCTGCGAGATGAGGCAGTTTCTTTTTCTTTGACAATTAGAAGAGCTTGTAATAGGGTTTAAAATAGTTAAGCACTTAACTAAAATGGAGTTGAAAAATCTATAATGGATCATTTACAACCATTCGTATTGAATCAGCCGCTGCATACTCAGGCATTTTCACTTTAGTTGATGCTACTGCAAGCTTGGTTGCTGTCTCTGATAAATATTGGCAGTCTAAAGGATTAAATGGCGCAAGAATTCTTCTTGGTGGAGATATCTAAAGAGGGAGGAACAATTCTACCCTCTACACTGGCTCACAATATTGGTGTCACAAAAGCTAATATTAGTCTGTTGCTGATACCACTAGAGAAGGATGGTTTGATAACCCGTTCGAATCATACTCAGGATGGTAGAAAAAGCATCATTTCGATCACGGGTTAAGGTCAGCATTTACTCCTAGAGCATCTTCACGGAAATCGTCAAGCGATCGCTGAACGTATGCAGGGTCTGGATGAACAAGAGCTTCAACAACTCATCGTTTTATTAGAAAAGCTTGGCAATGGCTAGCTAACATGTTGCAGTCTCGAATACGAGGAACAGAAAGGCTGGAGTGTTATATCAATTATGGTTACTGGGCTACAGGTCAATTAGGAAGTTTGATTATGGAAAATCTTCTACAGTTTGTTCCGGCAGATCAGATTATCGCATGTGTTCGTGATCCAGAGAGAGCAAATGATCTGTTGGAAAAAGGGTTTGAGATTCGTTTTGGCGTACGCAATGCTTTGTATATGGATTTTGTAGATGCATTAGGTCTGAAAGAGGCTATCCAAAGCGGTGAGCTAATCACCTATCCAGGGAACTGGTTATTTAATTCTGTCACACGTAAGGATCTCGCCTTAGCTATGGCAGTAGTACTTACAAGTACAGGACATGATAACCAGATTTATGAACTAACCTCACCACGTCCTTGGGATTTCAGTGAACTTGTGGAGGTATTATCAGAGCTATCGGGAAAAAGAATTGTTCATCGGCAGGATTCAAGTATTCAGCACTGGCTGTATTCATTTCTCTCGAAAATAGATACAGCCTCTACTTCAAAAGATCTGGAGGAACTAATGGGGCGCCCTGTTAGTTCTTTGAAGGAAAGTATACTCCCTTTCCTTCAGGCTTAAACAATAATCCTGAATAATACAACTATATAGTGGTTCGATCCAAAGTAAGTAAATAATTGTATTTACTAGCATGCTTTAATTCATCCAAAATAATCCCATATACAGTATCACGATATACTCCAACAGGCAGACCAAACCATATTTTGCGATACTTTTCGACTGCAGCCAGTTCACCTTGGAGTGCTTTTTCTAATCCTTCTTCATAGGAACTGATCCGTTGATATTGCTCACTACTAATCCCAGTGATATCTTGACCCGTAATTTCTTTGAACATCCCGCGGAACATGAAATTGTGACCCCGTTCGTCATCTCGTATAGAGGTGATAATGGAGGCTTGCTCGGAGTTCGGGGCTAGTTTGATAATTTCATCATAGAAAAGCTCATCATTTCGTTCACCTTGCACAGCTTCTTTGATTAAATTTAATGCTTGCGGAAGAGAGGTTGCCCATATAGGTTTGAAATCAGATCTATTCTGAGATAAGGGTGTCCAATACATTTCTTATTAACCTCCTGATTAGTTCATTATAATTAGGAGTAGTATATGTACGATTGCCCAAAATGGTCTCTTTTGGGCCTTTAGTTGTTCTAACCCTTTAAAGTTGATACTATGGGTTCATCCGTTATTCAGGGAGTGTAAACAATGAAAAAGATATTAGTAGCAGATGACGATGGTAATATTCGTACGTTATTAAAACATGTATTAACAAGGGAAGGCTATCAAGTCATGGAGGCCAGCGATGGTCGGGACGCGAAACTTAAATTGAAAGAGACTATTGCAGATTTAGCTGTAGTGGATGTGATGATGCCACATGTAGATGGATTAGAGCTATGCCAGCATATATGAGAAACGTATGATATTCCGATTATTTTATTAACGGCCCGGCAGCAACTTAGTGATAAAGAGCAAGGTTATTTGCGGGGGACGGATGATTACGTAACGAAACCGTTTGAGCCAGAAGAATTGCTGTTTCGGATAAAAGCTTTATTTCGTCGTTATTCTATAGCTTCGGATGATCGGATTCGCTTGAATTCACTCGTCATCGATCGTAAAAATTATGAGATCACTGATGGAGACGAAGTTATTTTGCTACCGGTAAAGGAATTTGAGCTACTGGCACAACTAGCGCAATATCCCGGCCGACTGTACACACGTAGTGAGTTGATTGAACTTGTGTGGGGAATGGATTATGAAGGCGATGAACGAACGGTGGATGTACATATCAAGCGATTGCGTCAGAGATTTTTGGATTATCAAAATGACTTCACGATTCGGACGGTACGGGGAATCGGTTATAAATTGGAGATGGTGAACTCGTGAAGTCCTTGTATGTGAGGATGTGTATTCTTTTTTGTTCAGCGATTGTTGTGAGCAGTCTTCTCGGTTTCTTGGTGTCTAATATCTATTACCAAGCTCAGATTAAGTCGCAGAATGATGCCAAGCTTACGGGGATGGCTATTGAAATCCAGCAGTTTTCGGAGTCGCACCCGGATGCTATGGAAGATTATCTGCGAAGCGTAGCGAAATTGGGTTACAAAATCTATTTAACCGATACAGAAGGTCAATCCCGATTCTACGGCAAGCCATTCCGGAAAGAGGATTTGGATAAGCAGCAGTTAGAGAAGGTCCTGAATGGACAAGTGTACCATGGGGTTGCGGAGTTTCCTGTTAGTGCATTTATTACAGGATTCTTTGACAATCAATTAAGTAATACGATAGGTGTACCTGTTGAAGTCAATAACGAGACTTATGCGTTATTCATGCGTCCGGATGCAGAAGTTCAGTTTGGTGAGCTGCGCGTGTTTTTTGCTATCATCATCGGGTTTACCGTACTGTTCAGTCTAGGATTTGTAATGATTAGTGTTCTGCATGTGGTTCAGCCAATTATACGATTAACTACGGCCACTAAGCGGATTTCAAAGGGCAGATACGACATTAATCTGAATACTTGGCGTCGTGATGAGATTGGTCAGTTAGCCTCACACTTCATGNNTTCATGATTATGAGTCGTGAGCTGGAACGGACAAATCGTGCTCGACAGGAATTTGTTGCTAATGTATCGCATGAAATCGAATCACCATTAACTTCTATTCAAGGATTTGCCCAAACCCTTAAAGATTCTTCTTTACCAGAGGATGAACGGATACAGTATCTCAATATTATTGACCAAGAAAGCCATCGTCTTTCGATGCTTAGCAAACAGCTGCTAACGTTATCTTCCCTTGATTATGATCCGAACTCCTTGCAGAAGAAATCCATAGACTTGCGGGCACAGCTTCGGCAGGTTGTGCAAATTATGGAGTGGAGATTAACGGAGAAGCAATTGGCTGTAAGGCTGAATCTTGCTGATATCAGAGTACATGGCGATTCCAATCTATTGTATCAAGTGTGGATGAACCTCATTACCAATGCCATAAAATATACACCCGCTGAGGGGTCCATTATGATTTCCGCTAAGCTGGATGAGCAGAACTGTGTGGTAACCGTTTCGGATACAGGGGAAGGAATTCCAGCCGAGGAACTACCCCTGATCTTTGATCGTTTTTATAAAGTAGACCGTGCACGTACACGTGAAACACATAGTAGCGGACTTGGTCTAGCGATTACTCAAAAAATTGTAGATACGCATAACGGAACTATAGAAGTATCCAGCACAGTAGGCAAAGGCACGACCTTTATAGTAACTCTTCCGCTTTTGTAACTCGTTATTCATACTCCGTTCATTTTCATCTTCTAAACTGTGACTATACAGATTAGAAGGAGTGGTAATATGTTTTTAGCCTTGAGGGAAATGCGACATTCTAATGCCAGATACCTGTTAATTATGGTTATCATGTTATTGGTTTCCTTTCTTGTACTTTTCGTAACGGGTCTGGCTAGAGGATTAGCGTATGCTAATATCTCAGCAATAGAGAATATGCCGGCAAACTATTACGTGGTGCAGAAGGATGCGGATCAGACGTTTAGACGCTCTCAGTTAACGGATTCGGAGCTCAAGAGTGTTCGAGCAGTAGTAGGAGACAATAATGCTTCCTCACTCGCTCTACAAATGAGCACAGTGACTGCGAACGATTCGGATACTAAGGCAGACATTACTTTTTTTGCAGTAGATATGAATGGTTTGCTGGCTCCAAAAGTGATTGAAGGTAACAAGATTACGAATGACACGCAGGGAAGTGTCGTCGTTGATCGTGACTTAGAACAGTCGGGCATTAAGATTGGCAGTACGATCCGAGATCAGGCAACTGGGAAGGAATTTAAAGTTACAGGATATGTTGAGAATAGCTCATACAGCCATACCCCAGTAGTCTATATCAACAATAAAGATTGGCAGGAAATGAGACAAGGCGTTAATCAAGGTAATGAGGCTACATCAACGGTACCTTTTAATGTAATTGCGCTTAATGCAAATGCTGGGCAAGTGGATAAGATCTCAGCTAATACAAAAGATGTGGAGGTTATTACGCAAAAAGTAGCAATCTCCAATATTCCGGGTTATTCGTCAGAGCAAGGTTCACTGCTTATGATGATTGTCTTCCTGTTTGTAATCGCTGGGTTTGTTCTGGCTGTATTCTTCTACGTCATTACGATTCAGAAAACAAGCCCGTTTGGCATTCTGAAGGCTATGGGTACAAAAATGTCTTACTTAGCTTGGAGCGTAGTTGGGCAGGTTATGATTTTGGCCATTGCAAGTCTTAGCATTAGCTTGCTACTAACCTTTGGAATGAATCAGGTTCTGCCAGACACCATGCCATTCCAACTGGAACCTTCAACGATTCTATTAACCAGCTGTTTGTTCGTTGGGATGTCTCTTTTAGGATCACTCATTTCTGTCGCTAAAGTGGCTAAAGTAGATGCATTAGAAGCAATTGGGAGGGCTGGAGCATGAGTGCGAAATTATTGATGAAGCAAGTGACCAAAACCTACGGTGATGGCGATACAACGGTATCTGTTCTGAACAATCTGAATCTTATAGTTAATGAAGGGGAATTCGTGGCTGTCCTTGGACCTTCGGG
>DJUJ01000028.1:3911-7510 GCA_002438345.1 Paenibacillus sp. UBA6285 | reverse complement strand
AGTGGTGAGATTTTCATAGACGGAGAATCTCTTACAGATAAAAGTAAAAGTGAGCTGACCGAGCTACGATTAGAGAAGATAGGCTTTATGTTCCAAAGCGCACAGTTATTGCCTTACTTGAAGGTAGAGGAGCAGCTTCTCTTTGTAGCTAAACAGGGGAAGATGAGTTCTAAAGAAGCGAAGGAACGGGCAGCTGATTTGATGAAGCGGCTTGATATCTGGAAACGTCGAAACCATTATCCTGAGCGGCTATCTGGCGGAGAGAAGCAACGTGTAGCTATCGCAAGAGCTTGGATGAATAAACCCGCAATCTTGTTTGCAGATGAACCAACAGCAAGTTTAGATTTCAAACGAGGTAGAGAAGTCGTGCGAATGATTGCTGACGAAGTAAAGAATGAAGGTAAGGCTGCGGTAATGGTTACTCATGATGAACGGATGCTCGAATGGTGTGACCGCGTTCTGCATCTGGAAGATGGACATTTGGTTGAACACTAATTAAGCAAAATATAGTAAGAAAAAAACTACTTGTCTCTACTAGAGACAAGTAGTTTTTGTATAAAGACATTGGTAGCCATGGAGGAGGAGCTTTCTTTATGGCGGATGATGGAGAATTGTCTTACTAGATGATGATGTCTGATGGGTAGCTCATAGATTTCGCCACTTGCTAATTCTTTGCGCACAATCCATCTGGAGAGCATAGCGATTCCCAAACCGGAGGCGACTGCTTCCTTAACTCCCTGACTACTGTTGAAGACATAGGATCTTTTGACAGAAATCTCTTCTTCTTGAATGAAATGATCACTAAAAGCACGTGTTCCAGAGCCAAGCTCTCGCAGAACCCAAACCTGATTTTGTAGCATACTTTGCTCCACAGAGACCATTTTTGACAAAGGGTGGTTGGCAGAAGAGACGATAATCATCTCGTCCTTCATGTAAGGCGTGACGATCAGATCATTCTCATGTGCTTTTCCTTCGATAAAGCCAATATCCAATTCATTGGATCTAACGCCTCCAATAATTTCCTCAGTATTACCGATAGTCACCTGAAGTTTAACTTGTGGGTATTGATTTGCAAATTCCGCAAGTTTTGAGGGTAATATATACTCTCCTATAGTGAAGCTAGCGCCAATATGTATACTGCCTGTGACCTCATCCTGAAGCATCTGTATTTCCTGATTAGCTGCTTCGAAATGAGCTAATATTAGTTTGGCGTGTTTATAAAGAATCGTGCCCGCTTCTGTTAATTTTACTTGCTTAGGCGATCGATGCAGAAGCTTTGCGCCTATTTCATTCTCAAGATTCCGGATATGTAGACTGACACCGGGTTGAGATAGATTTAGTAATTCTCCTGCTTTAGAGAAATGGCTTTGCTCAGCTACAGTAACGAATACCCGTAATGTATCCACAATCATAGTAATCCCTCTCTAAAATTCCCGAATGTAATTAAAGTTCCTTATCAAGCACGAACTGCGTGTCACTTAATGATGCTGTTCTAATAAGTATGATCATCCACCGCCTTAAAAAAATGTAATTCTACGTTGTTTCCATTATAGTTCATCCCAATCCGAGGGACATCTCTATTATTTAGGTTAGAGTTTACTTGGCAACATTAGGATTGGGTTACATCGTACTATTCCGATAGGCCGATGGAGAAAGGCCCATTGTCTTTTTAAAATATTTAGAGAAATGGACCAATTCCATGCCTACTTGCTCCGCAATATCCGAAATACTGAAATCCGTGTAAGAAAGCTGTCTCTTAGCATGCTCCATACGTTTGCGTTGCACATATTGCATAGGAGTCACACCCATGAATCTCTTGAAATAAGGAATGAAATAGTTCGGGTGCAGGTGGACAAGCTCTGCTAATTCATCAATCTCCAAGGGCTTGTTTAGCCATTTATCGATGTAATGGAGCACATGGGCTAGCTTACCTTGGTCACCGGTGTGGATGAATGCAGTCATAAAGTCAGTATGACTATTGTCGCTCGATTCAAGACAAGTGGCAATAAGATTAAGTAAACAAGCCTGAGTACGCAGGATAGATAAGACATCGTCATTCTGAAATTGTTCGATCATCTCCACGAAGATAGCCCTTATAGAATCTGGGTTAGGCGAATCGCAGATATATAGTTTTTTTTCCGCATGGAATAAGGGCCACTCTCCTATGTCAGCATCAAAGTGGCAGTAATAGCGGATATATGGATCATCGACTGAAGTTTCAGTTGTTTGTGTGCTCCCTGCAGGCATGATCATTAATTGTCCAGGTTTCGGATAATATGTAATACCGTTTATAATTACTTTCCCCTCACCCCCGTCTATGAAATACAGCCGATTAAAAGCGGGAGTTTCCAGCGTGCGGTTCCATCCGGGATTTCTGTTACTAAGTTGGGCATGGGTCACAGTAACCTTAAGATTCTGCAGGAGACGACCTGTTAAGTTACCTGGATTGTTCATCATCTAACTCCTTTACAACTTAAATATCCTCATTATAACGGATCTATTTATCTAAAACATCTTATTTAAATACAAATAAACCTTAATTTCAATCATGTTCATGTTTATAAATTAAGTATATCCTCTAAACATAACCTCAAATAGGGAAGTGAACAGAGATGAGTAAAGTTCGTTATGGAATTATTGGAATTGGAAATATGGGAACTGCACATGCGCAAAGTCTGCTGAGTGAAATTAAGGGAGCTGAGCTTACAGCAGTATGTGATATAAGAGAAGAACGCTTGAAATGGGCTGAAGAGAAATTGCCTGAGAATGTAAGGAAGTATTCTACACCGAAAGAATTATTCGAATCACGTATCATAGATGCGGTATTAATCNNATCGAGGCTTTTCAATATGGTTATCATGTTCTGGTGGAGAAACCTGCAGGTGTATATACAAAAGCTGTTCAACAGATGAACGATGCTGCAGCAAAGTCTGATCGCAAATTTGGAATTATGTACAATCAACGTACTAATCCTTTATATCAGAAACTGAGAGATCTTATTCAGTCTGGTGAGTTAGGTGAGATCCGCCGGACGAATTGGATTATTACCGACTGGTATAGATCGCAGAGCTACTACAACTCCGGTGGTTGGCGGGCTACATGGGCGGGTGAAGGCGGAGGTGTACTGCTTAATCAAGATCCTCATCAGCTAGATTTATGGCAGTGGACGACAGGCATGATGCCGAAGCGGATTAGAGCATTCTGCCACTTTGGGAAATATCGCAACATTGAGGTTGAAGATGATGTAACCGCTTATGTGGAATATGAGAATGGAGCTACGGGTCTGTTTATTACTACAACTGGAGAGGCACCGGGGACTAATCGTTTTGANNTTGGCGATTACGTACGCCTGAGCCTCAGTTCAACGCAGAATTTACGGGAGGATTCGGTAGTCCAGAGTGTTGGGAATGTGAGATTCCTGTAGAAAATGGCGGAGGGGAGCAGCATAAAGGAATTCTACGGAACTTTACGAATGCCATTTTGCATGATGAAGCATTACTTGCTCCCGGGGAGGAAGGTATTAAGGGACTAACCCTTTCGAATGCCATGTATTTATCGGCTTGGACGGACAATTGGGTGGAGCTTCCGATAGATTCAGA
>DJUJ01000028.1:0-3765 GCA_002438345.1 Paenibacillus sp. UBA6285 | reverse complement strand
TACGTGATTTTACCCAAACTGCGGAAGATTTAAGATCAACTTTTCAAAAGGTATCTGCCATGGGTTATGAAGCCATCCAAATTTCATCCATCGGACCAATCGATCCGAAGCTCGTAAAAGTATATGCCGATGAGGCAGGTTTGGAAATATGTGCGACCCATGTGTCCTGGGATCGGTTAGTGAACGATCTGGAGGCTCTGGCCGCAGAGCATAAACTGTGGAATTGCAAATATATTGGACTTGGGAGTTTACCAGAAGAATTTCGTACTGGGCTCGAAAGCTATCGCAAGTTCGCAAAATTGATATCCGGAATCGCAATAACACTAAAAGAACAACACGGTCTTCAATTTGTTTATCATAATCATGATTTTGAATTTGAACGCTTTGACGGTATTACTGGGATGGAAGTACTGCTCACCGAGACTGATCCTGCGGTCGGTTTTTTACTTGATTTATATTGGGTTCAGGCAGGTGGTGCGAGTCCAGTGGAATGGATACGTAAAGTTGAAGGTAGAATGCAGGTTGTACATTTAAAGGATATGGCGATTATAGACAGGCAACAAGTCTTCGCTGAAATCGGTGAAGGAAACATGAACTATGGTGAGATCATTGCTACTTGCCGTGAAACAGGTGTTGAATGGTACGCAGTGGAGCAAGATGTTTGCCGTCGTGATCCATTTGAGAGCTTGGAGATTAGTCTGCGCTATCTTCTTAACATGTTATAGAATCGAATTGATTTAAATAGGAGGATTCTGATGAACAGAAAAGATGGTATGACCTATGCCCCCACGCATGAAACTAAACCAGTTGTAAAGCCAGGTGAGTTCATCATCGCTGCTATCGCACTTGATCACGGTCATATTTACGGGATGTGTAATGGACTCGTAGAGGCTGGTGCAGAGCTGAAATGGGTATATGATCCGGATGAGGAGAAGGTTAGAGCTTTCATGGCCAAATATCCGGGAGTCAGGGCTGCTGAGTCTATGAATGAAATATTGGAAGACTCTGAGGTCCGGTTAATTGCAGCGGCAGCTATCCCTTCGGAACGAGGACCTTTAGGTATTAAGGTAATGGCTCACGGGAAGGATTATTTTACAGATAAGACCCCTTTTACAACACTTGAACAGTTGGAATCCGCTCGAACTATGGTCACAGCAACCAATCAGAAGTACATGGTCTACTTTAGTGAGCGTCTTCATGTTGAAAGCGCTATCTACGCAGGGCGGTTGATCCGTCAGGGGGCTATTGGTCGTGTTCTACAAGTCATTGGATTAGGACCGCATCGTTTAAATGCTTCTAGTCGCCCGGAATGGTTCTTCGAGCGGGAGAAATATGGCGGAATCCTGTGCGATATCGGCAGCCATCAAATAGAACAATTTTTGTATTATACAGATTGTAAGGATGCTTCAGTTGTTCACAGTAAGGTAGCAAATTATCATCATCCGTCTTACCCTGAATTGGAGGACTTTGNNTGCAACGCTTATTGGGGACAATGGCGCAACCCAGTACTTCCGTGTGGATTGGTTTACGCCTGAAGGGCTCGGAACCTGGGGAGATGGGCGTACAATGATCATGGGAACTGAAGGCTTCATTGAACTCCGTAAATACAGTGATATCGGGCGTTCAAATACACCGGATCATGTGTACTGGGTGAATGGGGAAGGGGAGCATTATGAGCATGTAGCTGGAAAAGTTGGATTTCCGTTCTTTGGTGAACTAATCCTGGATTGTCTGAACCGGACGGAGCAGGCCATGACACAAGCACATGTCTTCAAAGCTGCAGAGCTATGTCTGAAGGCTCAAGCCCAAGCAGTTAATCTAACCCCCGATCTACTAAAATAACGAATAGGAAGAGAATGGAGGTTGCTGTAGATGAACGAACTTGGAGTAGCCATTATTGGTTGCGGGGCGATTTTTCCTCTCCATGCTAAAGCAATATCAGCTATAGAAGGTGTGAATCTGATTACGATTGTAGATATTGATGCTGATAAAGCTACACGTGCTGGAATTGAATATGCCTGCCATGCTACTGATGATTATAGAGAAATACTGAATGATGACCGTATTGATGTGGTACATCTTTGTACACCGCATTATCTTCATGCAGAAATGGCTGTAGATCTGTTGCGTGCAGGGAAGCATGTGTTAACTGAAAAGCCTATAGCCGTTGACCTTCCTTCTGCCATGCGTATGCTGGAAGCTGCGGAACAGAGTACAGGCCAGCTTGGTGTTGCGTTCCAGAACCGTTATAATGATGCTTCCATTTATATTAAGAAGACTATTGATTCTGGTGCATTAGGGAAATTACTTTGTATGAAGGGTGTCGTAACTTGGCACCGAAATGAAAGTTATTACAAAGATAGTAACTGGAGAGGACGATGGTCCACGGAAGGTGGAGGTGTTCTAATTAATCAGACCATTCATACCTTGGACTTACTCCAGTGGTATGGGGGTGAAATTACATCAGTGAAAGGCAGTATTACCACTGATGTGCTGGATGGCGTCATTGAAGTTGAAGATACCGCCCATGTTTGCATCGACTTCACCAATAATGTTCGTGGGCTGTTTTATGCTACGAATACCTATCTTGAGAACTCTCCGGTGGAGCTGGAGCTAGTTTTTGAAGAGGGGACACTTAACCTTCGTAGAGACTACTTGTATCTTTGGAAAGATGGGAAGGAAAGCTTGGTTTGCGAGCCTATATTCAGTCCTACGGAAGGTAAATCGTATTGGGGGACTGGGCATAAGAGACTGATTGAGGACTTCTATGACCATATTATCAGTGGACGAAAGTTTTGGCTGGGTGGTACTGAGGGGATAAAAGCGCTGGAGCTGGTGAAGCGTATTTATAGTTCGTCGCAGAGGAACAAATAAAGCTTTAATATAGTGAAGGCTGTTCCATAAGTAGATTTATCTACGAATGAGGCAGCTTTTTCGTGTTTAGGGACTTCCCATATTGGGTTAAACTCTAAGAAGAGTACGACTTACAGAGGGAGATGGGTTTGATTAATTCTTCTTAGTGGAATAATCTAAAGGAAGTATAGGTTATAAAAAGCAAGATAATTGGAGGGCGCATACAATATGGAGAAAATACTACAGAACATTAGAACGAACAATAAGCTAATTCCCATTGTGCAGACCCTTGTTTTCACCTTTGTCATATTATACGTACTGATGTTTCTTTCTGGTGGATTATTCACCACCTTTTATATTATGCTCATTGCTTGTTTCGTTAGCGTAATCGCTGCCTTGCTCATGCTAATTCGTAAAAGCTTCTTATGGGCAATAGTTGATCTTGCCGCTGCGGGCAGCATGTTCATTTATTTTATTAATATTGCTTAACTGTTATTAATCCTTGCAAGAAGCGGGTTTATGGCTATAGCTTAAGTTCCTTATCCTTGAGGACTTATTTCTCTCTTTTTTGCAAGCTTTTAAATAACTTATTTTTTTCATATAATAGTAGATATTAAATTTATAAATAATTGTAATACACTCGGATAAGGGTATAATTGAGACAGAAAAGGTGTGACGCCTAAGAAGGAGCGCCCACATCCTTTCTGCAAAATTCAGGGGATAAGGATGGTAATAATGGGCAAAAGTGCAACTGAAACAGACGTCATTTTAATTGGTGCTGGAATCATGAGTGCGACTTTAGGAACACTTTTAAAAGAATTAGTACCGGATTGGAAGATTAAAGTGTTTGAAAAGCTCGAAAATGCAGGTGAGGAAAGCTCTAATGAATGGAATAATGCAGGAACTGGACAT
>DJUJ01000015.1 GCA_002438345.1 Paenibacillus sp. UBA6285 | reverse complement strand
GTTCACAATGAAGTCAGGTAAATGCAGTTTATCCCGTAAAAAAGACTCTTCAACCACGCTGCCGTATGCCTCTTGGTTTACAAAGTTTCCCCAGCGTCCAATCATTTGGCCCGCAAGTAGTCCGGGTGCACAAATATCAATGATACGCCAGAATGGGTAGCCTTTATAGCGGAAATAAATAATCCCACAAATAATGGCTCCAATTAACGCACCGTAAATAGCGATACCACCGTTCCAGATCTTAAAGATATCTATTAAATTATCCTTATAATCCTCCCATTTAAACGCTACAAAATAAATCCGTGCCCCAATAATGGCCGAAGGCACANNATCCATAAAGAATTCTTGTGGTATACCAAACCGTTTGCCCTCGCGGATCGCAAGAAATAAACCTACGAGTGCACCGAAACCTAGTATTAATCCGTACCAGTGTACTTGTAGTGATCCAATGGAGAAGAAAATAGGATCTAGTGCTAATGGGAACATTCTCTCACACTCCTAATCGAGATCATCCATATCTTCAGATATGGTCGCAGTTAACTTATTCGTGAACTGCAGGGCTGCATTAAAGCCCATTTGTTTCAGGCGATAGTTCATCGCTGCAACCTCAATAATAACTGCAAGGTTACGTCCTGGGCGTACAGGAATCGTTACAAGTGGAACATCTGTATCTATAATCCGTGTCGTTTCCTCGTCGAGTCCAAGTCGGTCATACTGCTTGTCTTGCTGCCAAGCTTCTAATCTAACAACAAGTGTAATCCGTTTATGATTACGAATGGCACCCGCACCAAAAAGTGTCATTACATTAATGATACCTACTCCACGGATCTCCAGTAAATGACGGATTAACTCAGGTGCTGTGCCATGCAGCTGGTTATCTGAAGTCTGACGGATTTCCACCGCATCATCAGCAATCAATCGATGTCCGCGTTTTACAAGTTCAAGGGCTGTTTCACTTTTACCAATACCACTACTACCCGTAATTAGCATACCAACACCATACACATCACAGAGTACGCCATGAATCGTCGCCGTAGGGGCTAATTTTCCCTCTAAGAAGCTAGTCAAACGGCTGGAGAAAATAGTTGTAGCCATAGAGCTACGAAGCACAGGAAGGGCCTTTTCATTACTTATATCAATTAACTCCTGAGGCACATCCAAACCACGCGTAATTACGATACAAGGTGTATTGTCATTACAAATTCCACGAAGTCGACTTTTCCGCTCAGCTTCAGGCAGCATGGAGAAAAAAGCGAGTTCTGTTTTGCCTAGCAATTGAACACGTTCTTCCGGATAATATTCAAAATAACCAGCAATCTCTAGTCCAGGGCGATTCAGGTCATCGACCGTAATAGGTCTCTTTAGGCCTTCCTGGCCGGAAATAACCTCTAATTGAAAATGCTGTACCAATTCAGATACTTTTACTTTCTTAGCCATGTAAGTTCGTCCTTTCGTCACCTGCGGTATTTGTCCGCTTACTGCGTCCGGTTGGCAGCGATCTCATTACATTCCGGAGGTAATTCTCCTGCTATCTTAATTGATAACGCTTATGAATGCAATCTTATCGCCTAACCAAACAGGGTCCATCTAAACAATAAAGCCACCCTTTCGGGTGGCTTTATCAAAAGAGAAAAGATCCAATAATCTTATCCCAACAAAATGTTAGCTTCGGATTCTTTATCAAAGAAGTGAATTTTGTTCATATCGATAGCCAATTTTGGCTTGCTGCCTTCGCGAGTAGTGGAACGTCCATCTACACGAGCGATTACAGTAGATTTACCAAGGCCGCTCAAGTAAAGGAGCATTTCATGACCAAGGTTTTCAGTAACATCAACCAATGAAGTAAAGATTGTGTTCGGGGAAGCTTCCAAGAATACTGGCTCTTCATGGATATCTTCTGGACGAACGCCCATGATTACTTCTTTACCGATGTAACCTTTGTTGCGAATGATTTGAGCTTTTCCGCCTGGTACTTCAACATCAAGGTTCTCAGCACGGAAACGGATAGAACCGCTCACTTCAGACAAAGTACCATTGATAAAGTTCATTGTAGGGGATCCGATAAATCCAGCTACGAATAGGTTTGTAGGTTCATTGTACAACTCTTCAGGAGAAGCAGCTTGTTGAATGATACCATCATACATAACTACGATGCGATCACCCATTGTCATAGCTTCTGTTTGGTCATGCGTTACGTAGATACAAGTGGTTTCAAGGCGTTTCACAAGTTTAGTGATTTCAGCACGCATTTGACCACGAAGTTTAGCATCCAAGTTGGAAAGAGGCTCATCCATCAAGAAGACTTGTGGATCACGTACGATAGCGCGTCCCAAAGCGACACGTTGGCGTTGACCACCGGAAAGCGCTTTTGGTTTACGATCAAGCAAATGCTCAATATCAAGAATTCTAGCAGCTTCACGAACTTTCTTGTCGATTTCATCCTTCTTCACTTTACGAAGTTTCAAACCGAAAGCCATGTTTTGGTATACGCTCATGTGCGGATACAAAGCGTAGGATTGGAATACCATCGCGATATCGCGGTCTTTAGGTGCAACGTCGTTAACTACACGATCGCCAATGTACATTTTACCTTCGGAGATTTCTTCCAAACCAGCGATCATACGCAAAGTTGTGGATTTACCGCAACCGGAAGGTCCAACCAATACTAGAAATTCCTTATCTTTAATATCAAGATTGATATCGATTACTGTTGCTTTATCTGAACCCGGGTATTTTTTGAAAATATGCTCTAAACGTACGCCTGCCATTGTATTTCCCCCTCGAGTTAATTATTAATTAGTTAAAATAAAAATTCTGTTTCCTTGTACATTTATATTAACCCAGTCGGGACACGATGGCTATTTGTAAGGTTCACAAAAAACCTATTTCCTTTTCGTCACTTTATACAAAAGCATAGTAAGCTTCACAATAGCGGCGTCCCCAAAGCTTCGTACATCTGCTCCAGTCTCTTGTTTTATCTTATCCAGACGGTATAGCAGTGTATTACGATGGATATATAACTTCTTGGCTGTTTCACTTACATTACAGTCCATCTCAAAAAAAGTTTCCAAAGTCAGCAGCATTTCTTTATCAGATAGTACAGAGGAATAGTCACCAATTTGTCCAAGCAACTGTTTGCGGCGTACATCAGGAATACTGTTAACCAAACGTTCCAAATGTAGTTCCCAAGGTAAATGAATATACTCACCTACTTGGAAAATACGACCGAGTACAATCGTCTCCCTGAGCAAAGCCACAGATCCTGTCAATCCCTTAACAGGGACAATAGCCGGAGCTACCGCCAAATGGAATACTCCTACCCACTCACTGGCTATCAGCTCATGTAAACCCATACTAGTCTGTGCTAGAAGATCATCTACGCTCTCTTCTTCATCATCCTTATCATCCCCGCCCGTAAGCAATTCTTTGCGAGCTAAAATTAGCCATTCCTTCTCTTGAAGCGGAATAAGCAGGATTTCGTTCTCAAAATAGCTACGCAGCAATTTCATCAGTGAACGATAAGAGATCTGCGGACTATGTGCAATCTCACTACTAAGGAGGAATGGAATCATATCTCCGAACAGACGTCCCTTTAGGGTCATCTCATCGGGAATCTCAGAGTCATTTTTTTCTTGCTCTAGCTCCGTGTTCAACCAGGCCCCAAGCTGCCGTGCCTCCACTTCACCTTCTTCTCTAAGCCCTGTAGCTTTAAGTGCAATAGCAAAATTTCGAACTGCATAATTGACCAGTTGTACTTCCAGAGAGGTAAGCCCCTCCATTTCAACCCAAACAGCGGTTACACGTCCATCATTCTCATACAAAGGTGCCCAGAGATGACCCTCATGGATTACCAGCTGATCCTGTACTTCTAATCCCATGCTAAAAAGAGAAGCTGAATGCTGCCTCCCTAACTGCTTGATTCCGGTTCTCTTTCCGGTGAGCTGCTCTAATTTTTTCCGCAATGTCTCACTATCCATAGTCACCATGCTCCACCACTTTTGCTCTTTTCGCCTATTTTAGCATATTCTCTTACATTATGTTAATCGCTATAGTAGCGCGCTACTATAATACAACTCCAAAACACAAAAAAAGCCATCACCATAAGGTGATGACTTTTTGCTTGGGATGAGCCATGAAGGACTCGAACCTTCGACACCCTGATTAAAAGTCAGGTGCTCTACCAACTGAGCTAATGGCTCATAAATGGTGGGGGATGATGGATTCGAACCACCGAACACGTACGTGAGCAGATTTACAGTCTGATGCGTTTGGCCACTTCGCTAATCCCCCAGGGAAAAGTGGCTCGAGACGGATTCGAACCGCCGACACGAGGATTTTCAGTCCTCTGCTCTACCGACTGAGCTATCGAGCCATATTAAATTAACATAAAAATAAAGTGGTAGTCTTACACTTCCCACTCTAATCTTGTGGAAAAAAATGGCGGAACCGACGGGATTCGAACCCGCGATCTCCTGCGTGACAGGCAGGCATGTTAGGCCAACTACACCACGGTTCC
>DJUJ01000070.1:10342-19367 GCA_002438345.1 Paenibacillus sp. UBA6285 | reverse complement strand
AAAAGCGAAGACCAAAAAGAACTATAAACCACTCGAAGATGTCAGTAGACTCGGTAGTACTTTCACATCACTTCAAGGCTCGTATCTCTATACAGTCGATGGAAGTTTAGATAAATGGAATGGCAATCCACTTTACCGTTTTACGTTGGGTCAAGAAACAACAAGTGAGCCCAAAAGTTATGAGGAGTACGGAAATTGGGTGGCTGGTCCAGTAAATAACATGGCTTTTTTCCAAAAGGGGACACAGATCACAGGGGTTCAAATGAACAATAATCGCAACACAAGTTTCAACGGACCGGACAGTCCCGCTCTTAGCGTTCAATTGATTGGTAAGTGGATCTACGCTGGCTATGAGAATGGCTACTTCTATATAATGAATGTAGAAACAGGAAAAACACTTGGCAAAATAAAGACTGGCGCACGACAATATGGCAAACTATTTAGCGCGAATGATATTCTCTACATCCAGACAGAACACAATCTATTCGCGATACCTCTGCCAATAGATTTAAAATAGATGCTGTTACGCCTCAGCATTTGAAGCTATTTCTCGCTTGAACTCACTGGTTCGACTCTCCAGATGAACAGAACCACCATTTCCAATCTGGAAGGTCGTGCCAGACCCAATCGATAAAATTTTAATATATTGCATATTAATCGTTGATTCCTTGGAATCATTCAAAATCTCAACTTCATCTTCATTCACTTGGTTCGGCCATGCCGCGAGTGGGATCTCTAAGCGTAAAGCCTCTCTATTATTGCTATTAATCTCTTGTATGTTAAATAGGTAATTTTCTCTACTTCCCACGAATTTGGACTGAATCCGCTCTACAGATCCACATAAGAAAATCGAACTGTCAGACAGATTATTGATGTACACATCTTGTATACGTGAGGTGTGCATTGTTACCTGCCTTTTTTGACTTGATCCGGAGCACTCGGAGTGTATTCTATCACGCTGTCAAACGTCGAGGAACAGGTAATCGTCTGGGTATCCCCTACTAAAAACACCGACGAACCTGATATCGAAACAACCTTCACTGCATTAACGTTAATTTCTTTATTAATCACTGTCACTTTCATTCGCTTCCCGCCTTCCGGTTATGTTTATTTCCAAATGCCGCTCTACCGCCGTAACAATATCTCGTTTGATTTGCTCCACAATAGAAGTGCATTCCTCTTCCGTGTATCCACGCCCTTCCTCAGCGTCAGGGAGCTGACTAACATATTCGTTAATTCGCCCATCCATCTGATTCAAAAGATCCTGGGTTACCATTTGGATATAATTTTCATCAATACTTAAATTCTGCTCTCTTTCTAAACGTGAAAATTGTGAGGGAACTTCCTCTTGCACATATTTCAAAATCTCTGGACGAATCTTATCCGATAATGCGGTTGTACCTGCTTCCTGCGCCCCCAGGGGTTTTCCATTGACTATCGCTTNNATGCCTATATTTAAAGTACCTTCCAGCTTCTCGATTTTCAATTGTTCAAAATGATAATTTATAGGCCCTATATTTGCAGTTTTATTGTTCTTTATGCTGTCTACGTCACCTTGTAAATCTTGGAGCTGTTTCTCTAGCAGTTGAATTTTTTCTGATTGTACTCTTAATGCATTAAAGAATTGCTGAATGTAATACGGATGCATACAACCCCCTCCTATGGTTTATTGTATGCGGAGTATATGAGCCTAATTCTGGCGTGTATATAGTTCAGTTGGTGGAGGCAAGCGAACAAGGGGTGAATCACTTATCGCTGATGAAGGAGTAGGAGGAGATTCTGGAACGTCACTAGACTGATAACTATGTGACAAGGCATTAATTCGGCCGGATGTACCGATCTGAAGGACCGATGAATTTGAGATCGTACCAATTTTTAGATTATTGACCGATATGCACTGGTATACCGTAATATTCATATAAACCCACCCTTAAGGAGGCGATACTTGATCCACCACATCCGAATCCATTGTATTAGTACTGCTAGCCTGGTTATTCGTAATAATCGTACCAAAGGAATCACCTACGGGGAAGGAGTTGGCACCGGCATAGATCTTGGAGTTGCTACTCAAGATAACAGATGCCGTATTTCCTACTAAGACTGTGGAACTAGGGCCCACGCTGTTGATTTTAATGTTGCCAATGATTGAAACCACCAAACCACTCCTCCTTTCGGAATGATAACCTATTCTATGTAGATATTCGCCCAGATGTCACTGAATAAGTCATACGCCCATACAATGGATAAAAAATGAAGGAGGTTCAGTGTTCATGAGTCCGAATAAATCAAATCCTTTAGATTGGATGAACGAAGATCCCTTTTTTAAGAAAAAGTTATCCTTAAAGTCTCTTGAAGAGCAGTTGAAGCTGGATCCAAGCCAGATCGATGGATATGTTGAAAAAATAATCAAAGAAGCTACAGCAGCGACCTCTTCATCATTTACGAATGAAACCTCAAGTCTGCAATTTGAGCATCTGGACACACATAATTATCTGATCACTAAAATTCGTATTCCAAATGGAATTCACCCCGAAAGTATATGGGCACAAATCAATCGAACACAAATCAAATTAAGTGGTCTCGGAAAAGATCATAGCGAGATTATCCCACTCCCCATCCCAGTCAATCCAGATCAGAGCAGAGGTACTTATAAACAAGGCTCATTGCAATTCAGAATGCTCAAAATGTCATCAGGTAGATTTAGAGATATCGACATCCGTTATTTATAAAAAATCCCTTAAAATCCCTCCAATTCACTCGTCCAAATGTCCCTGTCACCTCAAAAAAACGTCTTAAAACTAAAACAGCGTATAATTTAAGTTATACGCTGTTTTTTGAGGGCATTTTACAGCCTTTTCCGCTTCCTTTTCAGTATAAAATAGCTCCCCGATTAAACGCTGACATTTATTCCTTTATAATATCTGACGAACATACTCGTTCAATCCAACTTGAACTTTTAGTCTTCCTCGCTCATAAGATAGGATATCAATGACAAAGGTGGGGACTAGTTATGTCCAAAAATAAGCGCGAGGNNTTATGTCCAAAAATAAGCGCGGAAAAGCACTTTGGCGTATTCCATCCCGGGGCAGGGGAACATGCCTGATCTGCGGCAGCACACGAATTAAGCTCTTGTATATCGGAAAAGGACTTTCAGGCGAGAAGGTTAACGTATGTAAGAAATGCGAGGGTAAACAAGTAACTTAAATTGAATCGTTCTTCACTAAGACGACGGATTGCCAAAGAAATAAAGTGCGACCTATCATCGGACCAAGTAAATCCAAATGATGGACTTTGCTTAATCTGCTCGATGAATATGATGGCGCACTTTTCTTTGTAATCCATTACATAAAAAACTTTTAAATTTCGATACGATATCGTCTTTCCTCACTAGTTAAATTGAATCCGACAGATTCATAAAGACGCAATGCAGAATCATTATTTGTTAGCACCATCAAATAAGCCTCTTCAAGTCCATGCGTTCTAAAATAGTTCAATGCTTTGGAAAGCATATACTTAGCAATCCCTGATCTTCTCCATGGCTCCAGTACAAATACATTTTCAATATAACCACTTTTCTCTTCCTGCCATACCATCAGGCTACCTACGATCCTCTCCTCTTCCCGAACAACCATCGAGCTCCAACGAGGATTTTGTTTAAACTCAGATAGCCGTTCTTTCCCTAGAGGGGTTTCTGGCCAAACCTCAGCTTCCAATTCTAAATAATGATCTTCTTCTTGAGGTGTCTCCATCATCCAAGTTGCGAAATCAAACTCCTTACTTAGTTCTGGAGCGGAGAAGGTGTCATTAAGATTATGATTCATTCTAAATAAGCTATTGTAATGACAGAAGCCCTTTTCTTTTTCAAAAAATTGTGTGTTCGCGATCTCCGATGAGTTATTCCCCACACATAGAGTCGTTTTATATTCTTTTGATAAAGTTTCCTTTAAGTCTAGTGCTCTCAAGAGGACTGTTTGATACAAACTATCTAATAAATCATAATCTTGCTCTCGTTCAGTTATTGTTTTCAAATTCAGGTATATGGAGTGCCTACTTTCTTCAGAACGCCCAGGTGGCACAATATTCATGATCTCTACTTGTCCTTTAGCCACCATTTTACCGTTCTCAAAGGCGCAGTACACATTCGCCCAGTTATCCTCATCCCCAACCCACCAAAAAACAGCGTTTTCCTTTGAAGTAACTGAGTCGTATAATCCACCAAGTAATGTCATGTCTGCTTGCTCAAAATTGCGAATGGTTATTCCTTCTGCTGGATGAATTAAAGAATTAGTCAAGATAACTCCCCTTTATTCTCATAATTTATGTACTATATTGATAGTAGCACATTCCTTGTACTTCTTTTGGTAATTAATAGGTTTAACTAAGAATTACACATTGTTACAAAAAAAAGAGGACGTAAACCATAAGGTTCACCTCCTCTTTTCACTTATGTAGTTATAGACTACGACTCCTCACCAGAAGCCCTCGAGATAATAAAATAGTCGTTGAAAGGCACCAGTCCATAACCCTCAATTTTAGTATAACCACTACTTAATAGTGCAGTGATTCTTTGCTCAGCTCTAGGAATGGCCTTGGTAATCATCGCATCTACCTCAAAAAAATCATAGAACTCCTTCTCAATTAAGGAGAGGATCTCTGTAAGAACTACTTCATTCTCCAGTCTTGAGATCAGATCGAGCCTTAGGACACCAACCATTCCTAAACCTTCAACTCTCTCTTTTCTCGCAAAAAATTCAATGGTGCCAACAGCCTTATCACTATTCTTCTTCACGATACTAAAACGCACGTAACCTTGCTGCTCATATTCAACCAGCCAGAATCGTATACAGCTGCTCATCTCTTCTATCGTTTGAAAGTTAAAATCGTTATTACAGTTATCACTATTGAAGATCGGGATAGAAGCAGCGTCAGAATAACATTCTAGCAAGTCCGAAGCGTCTTCCTCTTGAACCAATCTATACAAGAACCGCTCACTTTCAAATACCGAACATACCTGATATGGATTAATGGACATCCTAAAACCCTCCTTCTCTGTGCTAAGAAATACAAGTCTTCCGGCTATAACTGTCGAATAATGGACTGACCTAATTAGATAAAAAGCCGCCATTTCCTACAAAAGGCAAGGGGAACATAGCAGAAATACCTGTTGAAAAAAGAATGNNATTGATCATCTCGGGTAATACTTCATTTACCGAAAGTACGGCGGGCAGCAAATAACTGTTTATTTGTTCTAACACACTTTGAGGTGTAGTTTCCAGCACATGAGTGAATTTATTCCACCCTGCATACGGACTGAATTCTAGTACATCGATTGAACCAAGCTCTTTTATTATAGCTTGAAAGGCTTGTTTTAAAGCTGCTAAATCTGTCACATCCGCTACAAAAGATTGTGCTTCAATGTTTAGTTTTTTAAGTTCACTTATAATCATAGATAATTTCTCTATGATATATTAATGTAACAGCTGTTGCTTTAATTGCTAATATACAGCTACTATTTTAATGTATCTTTTTAGCCCCCTAATCCACTTGGACACTTATAACCACTTCAGATACACTATAAGAAGTGGAGGAAGTATTCATGAAAAGGCGATTTCGGTGCCCCATAGAAACCAAAAAGGAGTTTGTGGTGGAGGTGCTGTCGGGGTACCGAGAAGAACTTTTATGTACCTATTATTGCACAAGTGATCCATGAAGGTGTCTATCAATGGTTAACAGCGAATATCAATATGCATCAAGAAGAAGTCGCCAAGAGAATCTCATCATTACTCACAGGGAGTAATAGCCACAAATGATTTGAAATTAGGAGGTCTCCATACCTATCTGCTCCGTTCACTATGCGGCCGGGGTCGTCATTCAACAGACGGCCCCGGCTGCTTATGACGCGGAGTATTTAGTTACTCTTTTTTACGCATGATATCGTATGCCTTCACTTTGGTCCCTTGCGTAGAACCGATACGCTTATAATGTTTTACGCATTCCCCAAAAGATTTAATTGCCAGGACACGCCAAAACGATCCGCTACCCAGCCAAATTTAGGACTGAACGGATAACTTCCCAGAGGCATTAGGACCTGTCCACCTTGACCTAATTCTTCAAAGACCTTTTCAATTTCGGCTTCACTCTCACAATTCACATATAAGGATACCGCCGGAGTAAAGGTGAATCCATGCTGCACATGGCTATCTATACACATAAAAACTTGTCCATGTAATGTAAAAGAAGCCTGCATAACACTCCCTTCAGTCCCTGCTTCGTTCGCTCCATAGCGCTTAATGCTGATGATTTCGGAATCATCAAATAAAGAAGTGTAGAAATTCATTGCTTCTTCTGCCTTGCCCTCGAACATTAGAAAAGTCATGATCTTTTGATCCATTTCCTTCATGATTGTCCAGCTCCTTACTGTGATTTAATATAAATCATCTCATATCATTAACGCTTTCGTATACTTTCAAACGGGCATACACGGTTTCGAGAACAGGATATGCGCTTTGACCCGGTAAAGCCATACCCAGAAGTGCACCATGTAGATGGTCTGCCTCTACAGGCAATTGCTTATGCATATCCCGATGCATGGATGAAGTGAATTCGGGTAGCACAGAAAGCATCTTTTGCATCGTCGAAACTGTCATTTCTGGTCCCACAGGCATTCCTGCTTTTTGAGCCAGGCTCACAATCTCTTGTAGAAGCTGCTCATAGATAGCACGTGCAGGTGATGAGGCTAAAATAGGCCCAACAGAGCTATCCATTAAAGTTGTAATCCCACTTAGACTAGCTACGAATATATATTTCTGCCATACTTCGCGCTGAATGTCAGAACTTAACATCACAGTGAATCCCGCATTATCCAAATGACCAAGAAGCAACTGGGTTCGTTCTGATTCCCCACCCGTCCATTCACCAAATACAATACTATGGAACGAGCTACTTTGAACGATAGTGCCAGCAGAATCTAGCGTTGTTTCAATATAACAAAGACCACCTAGTACATGTTCTGGACCAAAACGCTTCTGCAAAATGCTAAAATGATCATATCCATTGAGGAGCGGGAGTATCAGTGTATGTTCACCGACGTAGGGCTCAATGTCATTCATTACCTGAAGCAAATGGTAAGCCTTAACCGCTATAACAATGCAGTCGAAAGGTTCAGTCCCTTCCCTATATGTAATCGTTCGCACAGATGTCTGTATATCCCCATGAACACTTTTTACCATCAAACCGTCCGCTTCTAACCGAATCTTTTTGGCAGCACGAACGAGAAAAGCAACATCTTCTCCTTTTTGAACTAGACGACCTCCGAAATACCCACCTATAGCGCCTGCACCCACGATAAGAAAACGCATGATAATCTCTCCTTCTTTATCCTTAATTTGAACAAACAAAAAGACCTTTTAGCTATCTGCTAAACAGGTCCGAAAGGCAAAAAAAGAGTCAAGTATCGACCGTTCTTTTGTCTCGGTCCTTACGGATCAGAGCAAAATCCAACGAGTTCACCTCCATGGCTACAAGTAAATTATTATTCATATAACAAAACCTATTAGAGCACCATTCGATAATTAATCGATACAGCCTCCGGAAAGTATAGCAAAAGATAACATTCCTGTACAAGCATAAACGCCTTCAGCGTCCCTANNATACTTTCTTATATTTTAACAATTTTTAGATAACTCTTCTTAAAAACTAGTAGTTTTGATCCATAGCTTGGAGATATCTAGAAAGCCAAATGAGCCCGTATGAAGGCCAAACAAGCTTTGATTAAGCTGTGCTTTTTTATTCATATGACAGCCATGTAACACCCAAAAGTTGTCTCTAAGCACACCTTCCGCCTGGTCCAGTAACTTAATTCTTTCCTCCTTAGGCGATTGCGTGAATTCGTATAGTAGCTTTGAGAATAACATGACCTGATCGTTCTGCAGCAGCGAAAATAAATAATTAGATTTATTATTAAAGTAGTTAATCATACCCCACTGCCAGTCATCTTCAAGAACCTCTTCAACAAGCAGGATTTCAGCGGTGTTCTTTTTCTTTATGGTTTCTGAGTTAAATTCATTGAATAAATTGAGATTAATTTGCAGTCCAACTGAAGCAGCCCGTTCTTGAAACCACAAAGCTTCTTCTCGCTCTTCTTTTTTATCTTTAGTAGCAAATGTTAAGGTTTCTCCTTGATATCCACTCGCCAATAACAGGTTTCTTGCGTGCTCCAAGGCAGGCTCTACGAAATCCCTCTTACTGCTCTCCCAAGGTAAAAAGCTATCAGCAGGAGTAATACGGTTCCCTCCTAACTCCTTAATTAAAGCCGCTCGACTGTAAAGTATACGAATCGCCTGCCGAAATTGTAGATTTTGATGAACGCCTTCCTTATGGAAATTAAACAGGATATATCGGCATCCCAGGGCAGGGTAGTCAATACTGTGGTTACAGATGATATTAGGTAATAGCTCTCCTTGAACGGGATTTGGTAGTTCGTACAATCGTTCATTTGAAGCTTGTTCTGGCAAATACCAAATCTCCACACGATCTAGCAGCGGGCGAATTCCGTAATAATAATCAAAAGCCGTTAGGACNNCTAGTAAACGGTAAGGTCCTGTTCCACTCACTTCATTAGCGAGATCTACATCAAAAGGAAGAATCGACATATGAATACAACTGAACATGTGGAGAAAAAAGAGATTCGGACGAGATAGTTCGAACCGGATCCGGTGATCACTTTCGAGTTCAACTCGCTCAATATCCTTATACAGACTTAACGCCGGACTGTTCAAGTCTATAAGCCGCTGAAATGTCTCTTTTACATCTCTCGAGGTCATAATCCTACCGTGATGGAACCGCACACCCTTACGAAGATAAAAAATATAACTTGTATGATCTTCATTGGCTTCCCACATATGAGCCAGTCCGGGGAGAAAGGAATCACTAGCCGCATCATAGGTAACTAATGTGCTATAAATTTGTCCAAGTAAGTAGGATTCAAACGCGGTGTATACATATGCTGGATCCAGTACTTCCAAAT
>DJUJ01000070.1:9075-10302 GCA_002438345.1 Paenibacillus sp. UBA6285 | reverse complement strand
TGAAAGTTGCCCTCCAGCACCTCTTCAATCGTTCGTAGAAAAGTTAGCTGCGATATATGCCCGCGCCCTCTTCCCGGCTGCCAGTGTATAAATCCCTGCTCTTCAAGCTTTCGCAAAATAAATTTTACGTTCCGTGGAGTACAACAAAGAATCGAAGCCAGTGATTCTATCGTTACAGGAATAGGTTCATCTGTTCCTGTAGTAGGTAGGACAGCTGCTGATAAACATAAAAAATGATTACTGTTATGGTCCATAATCGTTCACTCCTTTAAAGGTGAAACACTGTAAGTGAATCTTACACTTTTACTTCCCCCTTTTATCATTATAATTATACATATATCAGCAATGAATATGCAGTACTAATATTATAGCTATCAGATTAGGAGACCTTTTCAATTATGAATCAGCATCTAAGGCATATTCACCCTCTAGCTTGGACTATCATCGTCGGTACGATGTTCGGACGTTTGGTAACTTCAATGAGCATTCCGTTCTTATCCATCTATTTAACCCAAGTCCTTGGAGCAACCCCCACCCAAACGGGGATTACGGTAGCCGTAAGCTCACTGGCAGGAGTAATGGTCAGCTTCTACGGAGGATACATCTCGGATATTGTAGGTCGCAAAATCGTTATGTTAATCTCCGTATTCGGCTGGGCGGCTGTATTCTTCGGATTCTCANNGGTCTGGTGAACACCCTGAACGGATTATGCAGATCTGTATTTGAGCCCACTTCACGGGCACTTTTGTCCGATATTACACCAGCTGAAAGTAAGCTGCTTGTATTTAATCTTAGATACGCTGCCATTAATCTTGGCGTTGTATTTGGTCCGATTATTGGACTACAGCTCGGCTCTGCAGAATCTACATTTCCTTTTATGATCGCTGGAATTGTATATGTTGCATACGGAATTGTATTATTCATTCAATTCAAATTACACCGTTCAAGCTTGCCGAACCGTACTCAAGCTGAACCACCACGTTTACTTGAAGCCTTGGCAACAACCGGTAGAGACCGTGTATTCTTGCCAGTTCTACTCGGTACTATCTTTTGTGTACTAGGATACGGGCATTTTGGCTCAACAATGGCACAGTATTTAGCATTGAACACCCATTTCACAAATGGTGGGCAATTATTTTCCTATATGTTGTCGCTAAATGCTGTCACCGTACTTGTGGTACAATATCCAATTGTACGTACTGCAAGCAAATTCTCACCGATTGTTTC
>DJUJ01000070.1:0-9065 GCA_002438345.1 Paenibacillus sp. UBA6285 | reverse complement strand
CAGTCTTATCTTAGTTGGTTTGGCTGGAGGAGTAGCCCTTCTTATGTTCAGTGTGGTTCTGTTCACTATAGGGGAAGTCCTGCTCTTTACGATGATGGATATGTTGATCGATCGGATCGCTAAGCCTGAAATGAAAGGTACGTACTTTGGAACGATTGGATTTAATAATTTGGGGAGTGTAATAGCACCTATCTTAGGAGGAGTATTACTTGACCATTATGGAGCTCAGAACGGCCTTGCTATCTTCCTGCCACTGGCTTTAACGACTGCTATTGGCCTTCCTTTTCTAATCGTTGCTCATAAAAGACTAACTGCCAGAGAAAAGTTGTCTCTTGGCGTTGAATCTAATGTAATAAAAGGATAATTCATTCAATACTAAGGGTTATTTCTTGGGTGAGCCGTCATTAGTTAACATATTCATCATTATGTAAACTATTTGAACGTATATAACATATTTAAAATAAAAACGGACCGTCTCATTGCAGTAGATGCAATCGAGACGGTCTCTTTTTCATAAGAGTGTAAACTAATTGTATATCCTATGCAGCAAATTCACTTGCTCTTTCACATATTGTCTCAGTTCCAAAGGTTCCACAATCTCGGATTGACCTAACATCCCCCAAACATTCGTACAAGCACTTTTATAGCTATACATATTTACAATCAGGGTTATTTGATCTCCTTCCTCTAACCTGTTCATGATCTCCACCCCATGTAGAGAAGCCTCTCTCCTCTTATCCATTCTAATCACAATAGGATAAACCTCCTCCTCTTTACAAGATTGCTTAAATGCCTGTCCCTGCTGCTTCCAGTGCTCTTCTAATGAAAAGTCCTGAGGGATAACGTACTCTTCTTCCAAAAGCTGCGTAGAAGCGATTCGCTCACATTTAAACGTGCGGATTTGTTCGACTACTTCACAGTAGGCTATAAGGTACCACTCTTCTTTTTTCACCACAAGACCATAGGGCTGCAATTTACGGCATGTTACTTCTCCGTTCATCTTGTGGTACTCGATTTGTAGTTTCTGAGATCTCCAAACGGCTGTCCGAATTGATTCCAGACAAGGTATTTCTAAGCGTTCTGTCCACCAAGGCGTATCATCGAAATAAAAACGTCTTTGTGCCTTCTGGATATCCGTTTGATAGGAAGCGGGTAATGTTTTTTCTAATTTCAGCAGGGTTGTCTTTAGCTTTAATCCGGAATGAGTATGACCGCCAGTATAGATCCCCATTCCTGTTAGATATAGATTGATTACATCTTCGCCGTGAAGCTGATTCAGGTTAACTGTATAACCCTCCATTAAGGAGATGCCACCATTCGGTCCCGGCGTGGATAACAAAGGTATCCCTGCTTCAGCTAGTACATCAATGTCCCTATAGATAGAACGAATGGAGGTCTCCAGGGCTAGAGCTAAATCATTGGCCTTCATTTTCCCTCTCGATTCCACTAATAATAAAATAGCAATCAAACGGTGCAAGCGCATAGGGAGCCTCCTGTATTTCTTTTTTTAAAGTATACATCATAATTCTTGCCAAGCTGTTGTCAACAATAGAAGATTATAATNNTAGTTCATTACATAAAAGGAGCTGATACACATGAATGTAGGCATATTAGGAACAGGGTTCGGAGCTTATCATGCTGAGTTATTGACGAAAATGGAGCGAGTAGACAAAGTAATTATCTTTGGTAGGAATGAAGCTAAGCTGCAGAAGCTAAAACAAACGTTAGGCGTTGAGATTACTACAAATATTGAAGATATTATGCTTGATTCCGCCATCGATGTGATTGACATCTGTTTGCCCTCTAATTTACATAGACACTATGCTGTTAATGCACTTAAGAATGGAAAACATGTATTTTGTGAAACACCCGTTTGTTATAACATCGAAGATGCCCTAGCGTTGAAGGAAGTAGAACAACTATATGACTCTCGAATCCTCGTTAACCAGTTCATCAAATTCGATCCTGCGTACAAATATCTATACGAAACGACTCATAATGAAAAATACGGAAAGCTTTTATCCCTCACCTTAAAAAGAGAAACGCCTCCCTTGTGGGGTGACCTCGGACTACACTCCATTGCTACAAATCTGATGATTCACGAATTGGATTTTGTGACCTGGGTGCTGGGGTCAACGGAACCTCACTCGGTTTGGGGAACCGATGGTGGTAAAAATGAACAAGCGTTAGTACGTGCGGTTTTCCAACAACCTAATGTATCCGTAGAGATCGTTGTGTCCTCACAAATGCCGGCTGCTTATCCTTTTTCAGTAGGTTATGAAGCTTATTTTGAACAAGGAAAACTTGTCTATCAAGAAAGTGACGATATGAAAGGATCTGTGGAAAGATCATTCATTGAATATACCTCTTCAGGTAAACATGAACTTTTATTAGATCCAGTTAATCCCTATGAAAAGAGTATTGAGCATGTACTCCAATGCTTAGAGGATAGTACTTCGTCAATAATTGAGTTAGATCATGCCTTACAAGCAATAGAACTAGCTATTAAGATAGGAAAAAAACTTGTATAAATGGATGAGGTGGTGTTATATCCTTTTTCATGGGTTTGGTTTGTTGGATGAGCTGGATTTACAGAAATGAAGTATAGTGACCAGGGTGAGATTGGGTTTTGATTTTATCTATTGTGAATTTTTCATATAATGAAATAGTATAATTAATATTAGAATTAGCCCTTTGTGATAAGCTATCCTTAGTCCTTGTTCAAAAAAAAGCTGTTATTTCACTAGGGTACTGGAGGGGTTTCATGCTTGGAATTAAGGTAGATAAATCAGAGAATAAACTAGTTAAACGGTGGCAATTCACAAAAGTGGTGATACCCTTAGCTGATATTGTGGAGGTAGCGTTTGATCCTACTTATGCTGGTAGCGATAAGACTGCGATTCGGATAGGGATGCCATATGGAGCACTAATCGATTATTAATCCGAACAAAAAGTACTAATTACATTTTATTTACGACAAATGCGGAAATTTTTAGAGATAAAATCAATTCTTTTATAAGTAACCACTCATCGATATTATGAATGACTGCTTTTAGATGACCACGATATAGTTAACATAATTATATTTATGTTAACTATATCGTTAAATTCAATTTTCCACACTCTTTTACCGTTTCTTCATCGCAAGTGCAAAACGCTCTATCGTCTCTTCGGATAATCCCTTTACACTCTTATTCTTCCCTTTTACCATTCGCAGAACCAATCGATCTAGCAAAGATAACTTCTCTTCATAAATCTCATCTCCGAACACTTCTTTTGTAATTGATTGGTTATACAGCTCTTCTGAAAATGAAGATTTCAATTCCTGTGTGGCTTGCTCACCCTTCGCTCCTGCACAAATAAACAATCCTATGCGCTTTTTACCTAGTTCATTTTGATATTTTGTAGCAAACTCAGTCATTTGTTTTTGTATTTTCCCATAATAAATAGATCCACCTAAGATGACAGTATTATAACGTTCTAGTATCGGCTCTTTGGCAAGCATCAAATTAACTACTTCAGTCTCTTCACCCAACTGATTCTTCAATAAATACGCAGCTTTCTCCGTACATCCATATTTAGAGGTATATATAATAATAGTCTTCATTTTAATCGCTCCCTTTAGCTGGTAAGCTATTCTTAAAGTAAGTATGTAGAGATTCATCGCCCCTCCTTTATAAGATTTATTAGATTTCACCTGATTGCTATTGCAACCATTGAATCTAGATAACAAGAAGTCAGTACTTCGACCTGCTCTTCAGGCAGATCCTTTTCCACAATCAAACGCATGATTAATCCGAACGCAGCGCTCCATATTACCTGAGCAGTGAGCTCTATCGAAGATTCCTCACGGAGTGCTTTCGATTCAAACCTAGATAGACATTGGCAAAGCATACCAATCGCTTTACGTTCCTGAGCAGCTCCTTTGAATAGAACAGCTGTGTAATTAAGGACAGCTGGTGTATCGTTCAGCATGACATTACGGTACTCTACACCTGTTGAAAGGGTCATCTTGATCATTTGCTCAAGCGATTGTCTCAAAAGCGTCTCTGCTGGCAGTTCATGCTCCACCTTACGTTGTACGGACTGAAGCCCGGCAACCATATCTGTATATTTTTGTTGTAAATATCTCACTACAATTTCATCTTTCCCCTGAAAATAATGATAAATAATTCCTGGAGAATACTCGATTCTCTCTGCAATTTTGCGGATAGAAAGCTTCTCAATACCGTCTTTCGCAATCAACAAAGCCGCGGCCTGTAATATCATTTTCTTCATATCTTCACGCTCACGCGGTTGGCGTTGTTCTTTAGTCATCTTGACGTCTCCTTATGTTTTGAACAATTTGAACATCGTTCAATCATTGAACACTGTTAAATATATATTTGATATAACGTTAATTTCTATATAGTAAGTCACATGCAATTAACCCAACTTTTAATGTCATATCCAGACATAAAAATCCGCCAGTCCATATAGACTGACGGAACCCTTATTCATGAAGTTAAAGGATTACAGACAAAGAGTTTTGGTGATGATAACCAACAGGATAAACAAAACCAGAATAGCTCCTGTGGAAGTAAAACCTCCTACAAAATCGCCCATTTTAACTCCTCCTTTGTAATTGAATACATCATAAGATATGCTAAATCCCCCCCTCTGATTGGGTATAATGAACAAAAATAACCCAACAATCCCGTTAAGGATGTTAGGTTATCAGGTTATTAGTTTACATAATGATAATTATGTAAACATTATTCGTACTTATCTCTTGAACCTTAAGATAATCATTTAATTATTATGACCACAATTTCATGGTTTCCTTTTCAATTTTATTTTAGGTCAATTATTCACCTTATTAATATTTAATGTGTTGAAGTATTGACTTGGGTTTCCTTGTTGCGCATTAAAGCGCTCTTGAAATTCTCCATTTGTGTACTCCCCAATTACTTTATGCCAGAAATTTCGTGCGGGCGTATTTGCACGAACTTGTGAAACCTTCCAGTCACCAGGGTACATCTCAAACAATTTATGCGCAGCCCATGTACCTACACCGCTCCGGCGGTATTTTTGCATAACAAAAAACTCAGTCATGTAAAATTGCCCCTCGGGATTACGAAACAACCGTTCCACCAAAGCAAATCCAGCGATATGCCCGTCCACCTTAAACAAATACGCAAATTTATTGTTGCCACTACTCCAATAAGATTCTAGTCCCGGATAGGTTGGATATACTCCATCCTGGTCTACATCAAGCTCCAGATAACGGGTGAAATCATATAAATAGTACTGCATTAGTTTACTTATTGTCTGTTTCCGCTCTTTGGGAACCAGCTCCATTACAAGTTCCATTAGGTGCACCTCTGCTATTTATGTTTACTTCACATCATATAACTTAGTTACTACAGGAGCAAGTTCATCTCTTGTAATTAGCTTTGATCAAAGCCCATAGGAAGACAAAACATGATAAGATAGAAGGAAGAAATTATATGCAAACTATGGAAAAGGTGAATCACATGAGCGTTCAAAAGAACGATGACCGTAAAAAACTGGATCTAAAGCTACCTCTCATGCCTTGGTTCGTTCAGCAGTTTATTGACTATAAGCGACCTGATCTATCCCCGTCCACCCTACTGGAGTATATCCGGGATTATGAATCCTTTTTTGGTTGGCTGCGTGCTGAAGGTCTCTCTCAGGCCAGCTCCAACACAGAGATCACGCTACTTGAATTAGAAACCCTGCATATGGACAGTATTGTTGGATACCGCCTACATCTTACTACCCGGGCTGAGGGAACAAATACACGTGTAACTGTGTCCCGTAAACTGTCCGCTTTGCGCTCCTTATTTCATTATTTAAGTCAAATCGCTGAGGACGAGAATTTCTATCCTTTGCTTAAACGAAATATTATGGCCAAGGTTGAAGTTAAACGAACTCATAAGCCTAAGGATACTGCTGCTAAATTAAAGGGCAAGATTTTAGAAGATGAGGAACTGCTGGAATTCGTGGGTTACATTTATGAAGGATATGGACGAGATGTTGAAGGTAATAAGCAAGCCTATTATTCCTTTCAATTAAATCGCGAGCGCGATGCCTGTATTGCTAGCTTAATTCTGAATTCTGGCCTGCGTGTATCCGAAGTAGTCAATCTGAACGTGGATGATCTGGATGTTAACAACAAACTTATCTATGTCACCCGAAAAGGGAACAATGACGAAACATTCAAAACCCCTGTTTATTTTCGAGAACAAGCTAAAGATGATCTAGCTCTATATTTGAGCCTACGTCAAACCCGTTATAAAACGCCAAAAAAGGAAAAAGCATTGTTTATCGCTTTGCCCAACGGACGACAAGAAGGTAAGCGCATGACCAAAAGAGCCATTCAAGAAATGATTATTAAATACGCAAAGCGCTTTGGTAAGCCCTATCTAACGGTACATAAGCTTCGTCACTCTTTTGCAACAGACTATTATCTGCAAAACGATATTTATAAGACTAAAGAACAGCTCGGGCACGCTTCCACAGAAACAACCGAAATCTATGCTCATCTCACTGACAAAACGATGTCCGAGGCGATTGAACGCCGTTTGGATAGTTAATTTCTTTACAAAGAGCCGGCTACTCCCCTTCCATTTTATGGAAAAGGTGTGGCTGGCTCTCTTTTTACATGGTTTAGAAAGACTGATCAGAGTAGCATTAATGTTGAATTATTTGCTTTTCTATTGTGAATTTTTCATATGATGAAATGTTGTAAATAATCTCGTTAACGCATTAGATAATTAGCTATTTCCATCCTATTGTTAATGTTAAAAAACTCATTTTTCTTCACTGTTTGCATTGATACCTTGTTCATCATGAGTTGCCAAAACGCGGTAGCAATAACATTGCTCAACATATCTAACAATTGTAAGTCGTCTTCCTCATGGATCAGCACGATCTTAGGATAGGCTTCATTCTTAAACCCTTCAATCAAAATGTAATCATACGCTGAAAAAGAGGTTATAAGCTCTGCTAATCCGCTACCCTTCTCTTCTATTCGTGCAGTCCGTGTAGGGCTTGTGATAGCGATTCCTGATGCCCCTGCTTCGCGCTGTCGCCAAGTATCCGTCCCAGGTTGATCGATCTCAAAGCCATGTGCATCGTGCTTAATTACGGCTACTGTGAACCCATTCTGCTGAAGCAGCGGAATAAGATGACAGATCAACGTGGTTTTTCCGCTGTTTTTATAGCTAACAAATTGACAAACCGCTGGTAGTTGATCGTCTAAATCTGGATGTCGACCCTTCTGACGATTAATTCCATGATGTGTGCGGCATAGGCTTGATGATCTTAACGAAGTGTTCCTTCTACCGCGCATCATGTCTGGTTCTCCTTTATACACGTATTTCTCCAGGCAGCTTGATAATAGTCACTTTAGCCCCCGCAGATAAGCCTCGTTCCTCTGGTGGGACAACAATCAGACAATCGCTATCCTTGATCGTGATCATCACGGAGGATTCATCGATAGATGCTGGAACTGCATAAAGACTACCATCCCGGATCTCTAATCGGGCCCGAACAAAGCGGGCAAAGTTATTCACTTTGTTATAATCTGCCCCAAGAGTTGCGCTCCATTCTGGTAAGAATGGCTGTGACGCGCACTGCATTAATCTAATAACAGGGCGTGCGAATAATTGAAACCCAACAAAACATGCCCCTGGATTACCTGATAAGGCTAACAGTAGCTTACCGCCTCTAACAGCAGCAGTAGTTACGCTCCCCGGACGCATCGTCACTTTATTAAATAGCATATCTCCACTCTGTTCACGTACTAAATCGCCCATGATATCATAATCTCCTACAGACACACCACCAGTTGTAATCACAAAATCATAAGTTTCGAGCGCCATCTGTACTTTACTTCGAGCCAGCTCCAGATCGTCAACAATAGCTCCCAGCATCACCGGCTCCCCACCTGCCTCTTTGACTAAGGCTTCAAGCATAGGTGAGTTGCTGTTTCGAATTTTGCCAGGCTGTAACGGTTCATGCACCTCTAATAGCTCTGTTCCTGTCGCAAAGATAGCTACCTTAGGCTGACGATAGACTTTCACTGTATGTATGCCAAACGCTGCTAGTACAGCTATATCCCCCGTAGAGATTAAACCTCCCGCTGGCAGCACCAGCTCACCTTGGCTTAACTCCAGCCCCATCGGTGTGATATTAAGATTAGCTTCCTGCTTCTTTCGGATTCCAACGTAGGTCTTTCCTTCCACCTCACGTGTCTCTGTTACCTCCAACATAACTACAGTATCGGCCCCTGACGGCACCTGTGCTCCAGTCATAATCCGCGCCGCTGTTCCAGAAGTTATATCCACTGCGGGTACAGCACCACATGGAATATTGTCCACAATTTCTAACCAAACGACTTGTCCATTTGCACATTTATTGGTATCCGCTGCGATAATCGCATATCCATCCATACCAGAACGATTAAACGCGGGAAAAGGGTGTGGCGCTATCACTTCTTCAGCTAAATAACGTCCACAGCACTCATTTAATGGTACCTGCTGGGATTCTAGCGGATGAGCATATTCGATAATTTTGGCCTGTGCAGCTTTAACTTGAAGCGCTTTGCGCTGAAATTTATTATCCTTCATAAAAGCCTCCGCTCTAAAACGTCATTTTTTTAAGTAATAGATAATATTTTAACATGAGCCTTCAGGAAGTGTAATCATACACACAAAAGGCTACCGTCCTTTATAAAAGGACGGTAGCCTTTTCTACGAATAAATGATCCGTTGTATAAACTGAAAAGAGATATTTAATCATGCGTGTATACTTAGTAGCTCGTTTCAGTTCTTCCATTTCAACTTCATTCAATTTTTCTTTTCCTGTGTATTGATTGATTACTTCTCTGCCGGTATATACAGGTGTTGCATTTACTTTCTCTTCAGTCATATCTGGATCAAATATAGAACCCTAGGTGGCACCTTTTATCATATTTTTGGCAAAATCCTTTACTGATTTCAGCTTGCTCTGTTTATCCATTGCTTTCCCCTCCCATTATTCTTGTTAATCCAGTATAC
>DJUJ01000118.1 GCA_002438345.1 Paenibacillus sp. UBA6285 | reverse complement strand
TGCGCTGATTGGCGGCGAGACGGCTGAAATGCCGGGCATGTATTCAGCAGGTGAGTATGATATCGCTGGATTCACGGTTGGTGTAGCTGATAAAGCGAAGCTGGTAACAGGCGCTAATATCGCAGCAGGAGACACAGTGATAGGTCTGGCTTCCAGCGGTGTGCACAGCAATGGCTTCTCGCTAGTGCGTAAGCTTTTGCTTGAAGAAGATGGCTACGGTCTGAATGATGTGCTTCCAGAGCTCGGAGCTCCGCTTGTGGATGTACTTCTTGCACCAACTAAGATCTATGTAAAGCCTTTGCTGGCGCTCTTGGAGCAGCTTCCAGTGAAAGGAATGGCACATATTACGGGTGGCGGATTCATCGAGAACATCCCGCGCGTATTGCCTGACGGTGTAGATGTGGAGATTAATTACGGATCGTGGCCGATTCTGCCGATCTTCGGATTGATGCAGAACAAAGGAAACGTAAGTAACCGTGATATGTTTACTACTTTTAATATGGGAATCGGACTCGTTCTGGTAGTTAGTGCTGCTGATGGGGAACGTGCGCTTGAACTGCTTAAAGCTAGCGGGGAAGAGGCATATATCATCGGTAAAGTAACAGAAGGGGAACGCAAAGTAACCTTTACTGGAGCTGAAGTGTGATGCAATCGAGTCGAATCGCTGTTTTTGCTTCCGGGCAAGGCAGTAATTTTGCTGCACTAATCGATGCACAGAGAGCGGGCTTGCTTGGTGATGGCAATATTGAGTTGCTTGTATCCGACAAGCCGGAGGCACCTGTAGCAAAGCGTGCGGAGGATGCGGGAATTCCCGCCCTCTTGCTGCGGCCAAAAGACTTCGCCAGCCGTGAAGACTACGAAGCAGAGATTGTTGCAGAGCTGCAGCGGCGGGAGATTGGGCTGATTGTGCTGGCAGGTTATATGCGTCTCATTACACCGGTGCTACTGACGCCTTATGCTGGACGAATTATTAACATCCACCCTTCGTTACTGCCAGCTTTTGCGGGAAAAGATGCGACCCAGCAAGCACTGGATTACGGCGTGAAGTTGACAGGAGTTACTGTGCATTTTGTCGATGGAGGCATGGATACCGGGCCAGTTATTGCTCAGCGCAGCGTAGTTGTGTTGGATAACGACACGGCGGATTCATTAGCAGAACGCATTCATAAGGTTGAGTATGAGTTGTATCCCGAAGTGGTTGGAGCTTTTGCCAGCGGGAAAGTGGAACTGAGTGGAAGAAAGACGATTATCCGCGAAAAGTAAACTCCACCGTAGCTACACGAAGGTTTGGATCGACATTTGGTGACAGACCGAGATGTTTCAGGGTATTTCTCGGGAAATATTGCATAAGCGGCATTATGTGTCGTGTAGTAGGTTATAGCGTCAGATCATTCTTATCGAAATTTCCCTAGCTAAGATGTCATCATATTAAATCGCACGTACAACCCGAAGGAGGACTATTCAAAGTGAGTATCAAAAGAGCGCTAGTCAGCGTATCGGATAAACAAGGTATCGTGGATTTTTGCCGCGAGTTGTCTGCATTAGGCGTAGAAATCATCTCTACAGGTGGAACAAGCACGCTTTTGGCTAAAGAAGGTGTTCCAGTCATCGGTATTTCCGATGTGACAGGATTCCCAGAAATCATGGACGGACGTGTCAAAACCTTGCACCCTGCTGTACACAGCGGATTGCTTGCGGTTCGTGATAACGAGGAACACACGCGTCAAATGAAGGAGCTTGGTCTGGACTACATCGATCTGGTCGTTGTGAATCTGTATCCGTTCGCGGAAACTATCGCAAAACCTGACGTATCCTACGAGGAAGCGATCGAGAATATCGATATCGGCGGACCTACGATGCTGCGTTCTGCGGCGAAGAACCATGCTTTTGTAAGTGTAGTGGTGGATGCTAATGACTACGCTACTGTACTTGAAGAGGTTCGCGCAGGTGGAGATACAACGCTTGAAACACGCAAACGTCTTGCGGCAAAAGTGTTCCGTCATACGGCGGCTTACGATGCCTTGATTTCCGATTATTTGGCTAACGTTACTGGCGAGCCTCTTCCAGAGCGCTACACCGTGACTTATGAGAAAATTCAAGATCTGCGCTATGGCGAGAATCCGCATCAAAAAGCGGCTTTCTATCGCAAGCCATTGGCGGCACTGGATACACTCACTGCAGCTGAGCAATTACATGGCAAAGAATTGTCCTATAACAATATCAACGATGCTAACGCAGCACTGCAAATCGTGAAAGAATTCGAAGAGCCTGCTGTCGTAGCGATTAAACATATGAACCCTTGTGGTGTAGGTGTGGGTGAAAGTGTATACGAAGCTTATCAAAAAGCTTACAACGCGGATCCAACTTCCATCTTTGGCGGAATTGTAGCAGCGAACCGCATTATTGATGCAGACACAGCGAATCTGCTGAAAGATATTTTCCTCGAGATCGTATTGGCACCAGGCTTTACGGATGAAGCACTGGAAATCCTTACGAAGAAAAAGAATCTCCGTTTGCTCAAAATTGGCAATCTTAGCGCGGCTGGCGCACGTAAGAGCAGTTTCGTAGTAACCTCCATTGATGGAGGAATGGTTGTACAGGAGAGCGATGTGCATTCTGTGAATGCGGATGATCTGCAAGTCGTTACTGATCGCAAGCCAACAGAAGAAGAATTGAAACAGCTGCTGTTCGGATGGAAAGTAGTTAAGCATGTGAAATCTAATGCGATTGTGCTGGCTGCTGATGATATGACTGTCGGCGTTGGTGCAGGACAGATGAACCGTGTGGGTGCTGCTAAAATTGCAATTGAACAAGCTGGCGAGAAGTCTAAGGGAGCCGTACTCGCTTCCGACGCTTTCTTCCCAATGGGAGATACGCTTGAAATGGCCGCAAAAGCTGGCATCACCGCGGTTATTCAACCAGGCGGCTCCATTAAAGACGAAGAATCGATTAAGGTCGCTAATGAGTATGGTATTGCAATGGTCTTCACAGGCGTCCGTCATTTCAAACACTAGAACGCTGAGGAGGATCATATTCGGATGGATATTTTAGTGGTTGGCGGCGGCGGCCGGGAACATGCGATTATTTGGAGTCTATCCCAAAGCCCCAAGGCAGGTAAAATCTATTGCGCACCCGGCAACGCCGGGATTGCGCAGTTAGCCGAATGTGTGCCGATCGGAGTATTTGAGTTCGATCGTCTGACGGCTTTTGCGAAAGAGAAGGAAGTAGGTCTTGTTGTAATCGGTCCTAATGATCCACTCGCTGCTGGGATTGTGGATGCTTTTGAAGCGCAGGATATTCCTGTGTTTGGCCCACGCAAGAATGCGGCGGAGATCGAAGGCAGCAAAACCTTTATGAAGGATCTTTTGCATAAATATAATATTCCGACAGCAGCCTATGAAAAATTCGACGATTATGAAGCTGCGCTAGCTTACTTGCGGGAACAACCGCTGCCGATCGTAATCAAGGCAGATGGTCTGGCCGCTGGAAAAGGCGTGACAGTTGCTTATTCATTGGAAGAAGCAGAGCAAGCGCTCGCTGATATTATGGTCACTAAGGTATTCGGTGAGGCAGGTGCTCAGGTTGTTATTGAGGAATTTCTAGCTGGTCAGGAAATGTCGATTCTGGCTTTTGTCGATGGAGAGACGGTACGTCCTATGGCTGCTGCTCAGGATCATAAGCCCGTGTTCGATGGGGATAAAGGTCCTAATACCGGTGGAATGGGTACCTATTCGCCTTTACCACATATTGATGAGGTCATTATCCAAGAAGCGATCGAGACCATCATTAAGCCGACAGCAAAAGCTATGGTGGACGAAGGACGTCCATTCAGCGGTGTACTGTTCGCGGGACTGATGATATCTCCAGAGGGTAAACCGAAGACGATTGAATTTAATGCTCGTTTTGGTGATCCCGAGACTCAGGTCGTGTTGCCTAGACTCAAGAGTGACTTGCTAGAAATCTTTCTGGCGGTCACTGAGGGTAGACTTGCAAATATCGAGATTGAATGGAGCGACGAAGCGGCTGTATGCGTAGTTCTCGCTTCGGGAGGATATCCAGGTCATTATCCAAAGGGTGTGCCGATTGAAGGGCTTGAAGATAGCCAAGGAGGGCTAATCTTCCATGCCGGTACGGCACGTGGTGAAGACGGAAGCTGGCTAACGAATGGCGGTCGGGTATTGGGCGTGGTAGGCCTGGGTGCCACGATTGCTGAAGCTCGTGCTGCAGCTTACGCTAGGGCTGAAGGGATTTCTTTTTCTGGGAAACAAAGCCGCAGCGACATCGCTATGAAAGCTTTGGTATAAGGATAAAGAACTGTATCTAGCATTTTTTGCGCTTAAAGTCCTAAAAAAGGACTGACAAGTGATAGAAGAAGTGCTATAATACTACACGTACGGGGGAAAATGTGCGGATATATACAGATAAGGGTCTTTCCGATCATGGGAAGGCCCTTTTAAATCGGAGTCCTTCAGACTTTGTGAAGTAACCTTTTAAAGAATGCCTCGTGCCTGGAAATGATGATACTTATAGTGCATACTAGCGATACGCTTATGGCGAATGGCTACTCACAGATTTAAGGAGGAATTCGTTTTGAGTAAGATTGGAAGAAATGACATGTGTCCTTGCGGAAGCGGGAAAAAATATAAGAAATGCTGTCTTGGTAAAGAAACTTCTGCAATAGAGTCCATCATGCAACTTGTAACAAAGGAAGAAGCGGCAACAAGCGAGACTGTGGCTGAGAAGCCGGAATCCGCGGTACGCCCTGAAGCTAAACTTACCCTAGCTAAACTCAAAAAGATGGTTGCACGTGATCTGAAATGGGAGCATCCAGCACATGAACAACTGGCACTGCACCTTATTGAGAGCATGAGAGAAAGCTATGATAGAGAGCTTATTTGGGAAGCTCTTGTTCTTTGGAATGGTTATTCCCGTAAGACTAAGCCTGCTGTGAAGAAAATGGGCTCATTCTGCGCGGCGATCGAATTTATTTTGTCTGAAGAATATGGCTTCTCACTAACACAAGCGGATCTTGCTACCAAACATGAGGTTACTACGCCTACCATCTCTAGAAAAGTCAAAGAGATGCTCAATTATATTGAGGAATATGGTATGGGCGGTGCGGAGGAAGAATTACTTTTGCTGAATGTCTCAGGCAGTCCGAAGGATCAGGAGCAGGCGCTATTGCAAAAGGCGATGGAAACCAACTCTTCCAAGCGTCGGATACAGTTAGCTGAAGCTGCACTAGAGGTCTATCCGGACAGTCCGGATGCGTATCTCATTTTGGCTGAGGAAGCAGAGAACGAAACAGATGCCCGTGCTTTTCTGAAAGCAGGGATGGATGCGGGTGAACGCGAGCTGGGAGAAGCCTTTTTCGCTGAGAACAAAGGACTTTTCTGGGGCCTCCACGAGACGCGTTCATACATTCGAATCTGCAAAAGCTACGCTGACTCTTGCTGGTTTAGCGGAAATGCGGAAGAAGCCGCAAAGACGCTTGAGCATATTTTAGCGCTTAACCCAGAAGATAACACAGGTGCACGTTACCTTCTGACCGCAGCATACCTCTACAGCAACAAGCTGACAGAGACGGAACATGTGCTGGAGAAATTCGGAAAAGATGCTGCAGCAACAGTAGCTTACGACCGTATGGTCTTAGAATATAAGAAGAATGGGATTACTTCCCAACTAAAAATGCTATACCGCGTGGCGCGGAATGTGAACAAGCATGTGCCGGATTATCTGTTAGGGATCAAAAGATTGCCGCATAACCTACCGGATTTTGTGGGGATGGGCGACGCTAATGAAGCTATCGAATATGTTATTGTACACTCGCGTTTGTGGACAAGCCTACCTGATCTGCTGAAGTGGATGCTGAAGCAACAGGATTAGTAGCTTACAGATCTTGAACGTACATGAACTTGATGAGACTATGGGAGATTCCTGTAGTCTCTTTTTTGTATTGCGTACAGCGGACAATGCTTGAAAAAATGTCCTTGGGAGAGTATGTTACAAGAAGTAGAATGAATAGATGATAGTGAGGCGAGAGGGTTATGAGAGAAGAGGAAGATCGAATCGTAGGAATGGAAGATATAGTGCGGGCTCATCACGTACTGCGGGAGGTCATTATCCGGACTCCACTACAACGTGACGCCGTACTGTCGGCCAAGTATGATTGCAATGTATATTTGAAGCGCGAGGATTTGCAGATTGTCCGTTCTTTCAAAATCCGCGGAGCTTATAATATGATTCGTAGTTTATCTGCAGAAGATAGAGCTAAGGGGATTGTCTGCGCGAGTGCAGGAAATCATGCACAAGGTGTAGCCTATTCCTGTAAGGCACTTGGAATTAAGGGTAAGGTCTATATGCCAAGCACTACACCTAACCAGAAGGTTAAGCAAGTTCGGCGGTTCGGTGGCGAGTTTGTTGAGGTCATTCTGAAGGGTGATACCTTCGATGATGCTTATGATGAAGCGCTACAAGCTTGTATAGATCATGGTATGACGTTAATCCACCCATTTGATGAGCCGAGAATTATTGCAGGTAATGGAACGATTGCGATGGAAGTGATGGAGAGTCTGGACAATCCTGCTGATTTTATGTTCGTAACGATTGGTGGGGGCGGCCTGGCGGCTGGAATAGCCACTTATGTGAAGACGGTGAGTCCATCCACTAAGTTGATTGGCGTGGAACCGCTGGGAGCCGCTTCAATGACTGAAGCGATCAAGCTTGGCGAAGTGGTAACTCTAAAAGAAATTAACAAGTTCGTAGACGGAGCGGCTGTAAAGCGCGTCGGTGGACTGACTTATGATATTTGTTCCCGCCATCTGGATGACATCGTGATGGTGCCTGAAGGCAAAGCTTGTACCACCATTCTGGAACTGTATAACGAGAATGCTATAGTGGTTGAGCCAGCGGGTTCTTTACCTATCGCTGCACTTGATCAATACCGTGATCAAATCCGCGGCAAGACGGTCGTCTGTATCATTAGCGGTGGTAACAATGATATTGACCGTATGCAGGAGATCAAAGAGCGTTCACTGATATACGAAGGCTTAAAGCACTACTTCATGGTCAACTTCCCACAACGGGCAGGTGCCCTGCGTGAGTTCTTGGCCGAAATCCTTGGGCCTCACGATGATATTACCCGGTTCGAGTATATCAAGAAGCATGATAAAGAGAATGGTCCAGCGCTTGTAGGCATTGAATTATTGTCAACGGAAGCCTATGAACCTCTCATCGAACGGATGCAGCAGAAGGGCGTCGATTATGTAGAGATCAATAAGGATTCCAATCTCTTTAACATCCTTATCTAATTTCTTTCATCACTTTAATCATTCCGTTAATGAACATAGAAAGGCCCGTCCCAGAACGAATGGGGCGGGCCTTTTATGTGTCACACTAGAGTGGCAATGTAGTCTTACGGTACTGCTCGACTTCATCGTTTAATTTATAATCTTTGTCCTTCATCAATTTCATGAAGCCATCTAGTTTTTGCAGGAATGGACTGCTGTCGTTATTCTTGGTCAGAATGCCGGAGTAGGCTTTCTGCGCCTCCAGGTCCATCTCTAGATTGTCATAATGGAAGAGGGGCGTGTTGTTCTGACCGTAGAACGTATTATTAACATACATAGAGTATAAGGATTTCACGGCAGAAATTCGGTTCGATTTCGGATGATTTTGAATAAATTGTTCTTGAGATAGTGCACGCGCAGCTACCTCGGTCCAAGCAATGACTAGCCCGTTGTCCTTGGAGGAGGGCAGATCAGATTCAGTGGCCATGATTGATATATAAGCGCTGATATCATTGGTGACGTAAAGTTTATATTTGCGGTAGGCCCCGTAATCAATCACCGGGAAAAAAGTGCCCTCCGCAGTCTCCAGTTTATATCCACTTTCGCTGGCACTCTTCAGCAGCGTACGCAGTGTGAGATCTTGAGAGGTATCGGCAAGGGTCTTCATGCTAGAGTCAGCCTTATATATGGCGGTGAGCTTCCGCTGAACATCGCTGGTACTGAATTTACTCTCCCATACCTGAAGCGCCGCCTTGTGCAGATTCTCAAGCTTCAGTGTCATCATCGTTGCACGATATGAACCAACCGCATACATATTGGTGTTCAAATACTTAATGGCTTCGGGTAACTTGCCAGAGGAAGACAGCAACGGTAGTGCAGCTTTATAGACAGCCTCCGCATGATTATTGTTAGCTGTAAGGGGATTTGCCTTAGCGCCTCCCACAGGAGGGCTGACAGCGCCTTCAGCGCGAATCGTTCCCATAGGTACAACGCCTAGTCCCAATGTAACTGCTAGAACAGAATAAAGAATATATTGCTTCTTAATCATGGAAGTTCCCCCTGTCTATCGAATGGAATGCGGGTGGAGCATAACATTTATTTAAATATAAGAATTTATATNNGAGAAACGGTTATCGTCTTTAATAGACGACAACGTCGTTTATTCTTGTTTGAAAAATATAAACTTTAGTCCAATTCCTCCGATGAGGAAAAGAATTAAGCTTACCCATGGGGATAATGTAATGACCGGAAACAATCGATCAAGGAATATGCCAATGAATATGGCAACTACGGCGATTGCGATATAGATGCCAAGGCCCTTGATATCAAATGGTTTGGCTTTAGGTGCATCGTTCTCAGACAAGGAGGAAATCCATTTCATAATGAGTTCGATCAAGATAATGGAGCCTGCCCCCACTGCNNCCCCGGGTGATCCGGTAGTCCATTGCAAGAAAAGCCCACCTATAGCTAATATCCCGAAAAGGCAAGTTAGAGCTGCGCAGGGAATCATCAAGTAATAGTTCCATTTGCTGCGCGCTGGGCGTGTAGGAACACTGTCTATGATCTCTTTAAAATAATCATCCGGATTCTCGCCAAATACCTGTTTAGCATTTTTCCCTTTACGTTGTTCTTTCAGAAGCAACTTGGCTGCATCCAGTAAAAGTTCTTCTGCGCGGAGTGCTTCTACCCGACTGGCCCGCATCATTAGGATCATATCTTCAAAATATGACCGATTGAAAGGCGTCATCTGCTCACGCAGGGCGTTATTTTCCTTAATCATATCTTTCACTTTCATAATATGGATGTAAACCTCCAGTAGTGTTAATCGGTATAGTCTTTAACCTAGAGTATACGTTTGCCTGACAGGTCTGCGCAAGGACAAGCATTTCTATTTTCCTATGCATAATCCTTTTATAAGAGTGAACACTGATAATGTTGTTGCTTGATCAATATAGCTTTGGGAAAGGTTGGGAGCTTTATGGAACATGAGAACAAGAAAGAACAGGGAAGATTCATGGGCAACGGTTTCGAGCCTAAGCCCAATAATTCAATGGGGGATTGGGGCGGCTCCGATGGATTCAGCATGTGGGATTCTACGGAAGAAGCTGGAGCAGAGGGTGTGCTTAACGATTGGGAAGGCAGTCAAGAAACCCATGGGTTGTTTAACGACAGCTACGATTGATTGACGACCCTGGAAGCTCATCATGAGTTTGAAAAACAGCCAGCCTTCGTAATTTGGAGACTGGCTGTTTGACGTTCTACTGTCCCTTTTCTGTTGACAATAAGAACGAAAACCTTATAATAAGAATATAATTCACACTAAGTTAATCGGAATTCTAATAAATTAAAATAAATTTTAAATATAGGAGGTTACTACAATGGAACGGAATATTGTAATTCGGCATAACGGCGAAGAATTGACAGCGAGCATCCATTATCCGATTAAAGAGAAGGGAACTTCCACACGTTGCAAGGACAGATTGCCATTAGCTGTAATCTGCCATGGGTTTGTCGGTAACCGGATTGGAACTGATCGTATCTTTGTCAAAGCCGCGCGTGAGCTGGCGCAAGACGGGTATATGGTCATTCGTTTTGATTATGCGGGCTGCGGCGAGAGCAGTGGTAATTACGGCGGTGAGGATATGGAGTCGATGATCGCCCAGACTAGAGCTGTGCTCGATTACGGAATTAGCTCTGCTGATGTGGATCCACAGCGTGTGACGCTCATTGGCCACAGCCTGGGTGGCGCGGTTGCGCTACTGACAAGTATTCGTGACCGTCGCGTAAAGAATCTCGTGCTCTGGGCCTCCGTGGGATACCCCTTCAATGATATTGTGAAGATCGTAGGACGGGATGCGTATGATCGATCGGTGAAAAATGGATCAGCAGATTACGTGGGCTACTCCTTCACGCCGGTGTATTTCAATTCTTTGGCAGCCTTCCAGCCCTTCCAAGAGGCTAGCAAATTCAGCGGTGATGTACTCGTAATTCATGGTACGTCTGACGATGTCATCCCTGTGGATTACGCTTTTCTTTATCAAAAATTATTCTGGACGCGCCCTGAGGGGCGTTGCGATAAAGAGATCATTTTTCAAGGCGATCATACCTTTTCTTCTGGGCCAGCACAGCAGCAACTGCTTAAGCGGACAAGAGACTGGATGAACGAGCAGGAGCATGTGCAGACAGAGTGGCAAAATTGGATGATATAGGTGATGGTCTTTACTCGCAATAACTTGAAATAAGCGGTAAAATAAAGATGCACACCATATACTGGGTTATGGAGGTTGGCATCCTATGAAATTACCGTCATTTTTTATCGCGCACGGTTCTCCGCTCCTCGCACTGGAGGATAACGAGTATACCCGTTTTCTAGAGCGACTTGGTCAAGAACTAGAGACGCCACGGGGGATAGTGGTATTCTCAGCGCACTGGGATAGCCCCGAACAGCTACTCACCATTGACGAGCAGCATGAGACTCAACACGACTTCTACGGATTCCCTGAAGAAATGTACACGCTGACCTATCCAGCCCCGGGCGATCCGGCTCTCACCAGGCGGATTTCTGAGCTCTTCAAGGGTAATAATCTTTCACATCAGCCCGTTCTGGGGCGAGGACTCGATCATGGAGTCTGGGTGATACTGAAAAAAATGTTTCCGCAAGCCGATATTCCAGTAGTCGCTTTATCCGTCGATTCGCTGCGTTCTCCCAAGGAGCAGTACAATATCGGGCGGATGCTAGCCCCTCTGCGTGACGAAGGCATACTGCTGATAGGAAGCGGTGGACTTGTTCACAATTTGCGGATGCTTAATGAAAGTGATCAGCCTGAAGAGTGGGCGCTTGAATTCGATGCGTGGATTGCCAAGGGTTTAGAATCCTGGGATTTGCCTTCACTGTTTGCTTATGAGAAAAAAGCTCCGCATGTACGAGATGCGGTTCCATCTTACGGAAGAGAGCATTTTGCACCTCTCTTTTATGCGATGGGAACAGCGGATGGCAGCAGGAAAGCAGAACGGAAATTTCAAGAGTACCAATACGGGACATTAAGCCTCAATTGCTGGAAGCTAGACTAAATGGATAAGATACATGCAGGGTGCAGCCGAGATCGGCTGCACCCTTTTTAATGCAAAGAGGGACAAGCTGATCAAGACAAATGGGACTGGCTGTGATTAAATGGAAGAAACCAGTTAAGATACATAAAACGTTTAGGAGGAACTACAAGCTTATGAAAGTAAATTGCTCTTCTTCCTGTCTGCTATCTGCCATTGTACTGACTACCTTATTGCTCTCCGCTTGCGGAACACAGAGTGCCAATAATGAAATCGCCCCGACACAGCAACCCACCGCAGATCCTGCGCCTATTGAAACGATTCAACCATCGCCTACTACAGATCCATCTGCTGAGCTCGTATCTGGATTGACAGGTCTTCCGGTTTCTAAAGACAGTCTCCCACGCCCCTTGGCCGTTATGATTAATAATGCTCCAGCTGCCCGGCCACAGTCGGGGGTAAGTGAAGCGGATATTTTGTATGAGATCCTTGCTGAAGGTGGCATCACGCGGTTGATTGGTATTTTTCAGAGCCATACTGGAGTGGTCAAAATCGGACCTATTCGCAGTATCCGCCCCTATCTGCTGGATATTGGCGAGAGCTACGGTGGTGTGACAGTGCATGCCGGAGGGAGTCCGGCGGCTTATGCGATTTTGCAAAAAGAGAAAAAAGCAGATATGGACGAGATCGGTCGTGCCGGAGCCTATTTCTGGCGGGACAAAGCACGTAAAGCTCCCCATAATCTCTATAGTAATGCAGCAAAGCTGCGGGAAGGTGCCGAGAAGCTCGGGTTTGCGAAAAGTGTGAAGGTGCCGGGGTATCTTTTTAACAATCCAAATTACATACCAACAGGCGGAGTGCAAGCCGCTAAATTTAGCGTAAACTTCTTACTTAAAAGTTATAAAATTGACTATAAATACGATACTCAGCACCAGACCTATCAGCGTTATGTGAATGGCAAGCCGCATTTGGATCTGAATAACGATAAGCCAGTAGAAGCGGCAAATGTGATGGTGATGGGAGCCGATCATAAAGTGCTTGATGATGTTGGAAGAATTCAGGTTGATGTGGAGCTTGGCGGGGAAGCGCTACTCTTTCAGCGGGGACAGGTCACGAAGGGTAGATGGTCGCGTGAGCCAGATGATGTGATCCGGTTTGTAAAAGAGGATGGCAAAGAGGCGCTGATGTATCCAGGAATCACCCATATTTTGGTCGTCCCTAATGCACCTTCATTTAGCAGTCATGTGGTATACGGCGGGGTAGATAGTGCAACCTAAGAAAGTCGGAATATCCAGTCATATGCAGATTTGTGTTCGGAATTAAGGGTAAGTGTTAATAGAGTGTGAAAAAGTTCATTTCTATAGCTTCTATACCTTCTACGGATATGTTAAGATAACAAGGGTTGTCATTCATTTTCATGCTTTTTACATATGGGTGGCTCTGTACTCATGGTAATATTATGTAAAGGGGTTTAAAACAATGAAGTTGAGAAAAAAGGACATATTCTTTGAGACGCTAGAAAATATGGCGGATACGATTGTCCAAGCTGCAGATTATTTTGCTCAAAATATCACTGATCTCCGGAATAATGTCGATAATTTCGCTGCAGAGATGAAGAAGTACGAATCCCAATGTGATACCTACACGCACACCGTAATTAAGGAATTGAACAAGACGTTCATTACGCCACTTGAACGTGACGACATTATGGACTTGATTACAAGCATGGATGATGTCATTGATGGCTTGGAGGCATCTGCCTCACGTTTCTATATGTACAACCTGCTGGACCCGGATGAATACATTGTACAATTCGCCGAAATTCTTCGTCAGAGTGCCTATGAAATCCAAAAGGCGGTTCATTTGCTCTCCCAGAAGAAGTTGCTGGCGATTCGTGAATATACGATCCGTCTGAATGACCTTGAGAATCAAGGGGACGAAGTACTTCGTATTTGTACTAAAGCTTTGTTTGAAACCGTTAAAGACCCGATTGAGCTGATTAAGCGTAAAGAATTATATGAGCGGCTCGAGACTACTACAGATAAATGTGAAGATGTAGCCAACATGCTGGAATCGATCATCATGCGCAACTCATAAGGGGCACTAGAATATGGAAACATCGATATGGATTCTTGGAATAGTTATATTTCTCGCACTTGCATTCGACTTTATTAATGGATTCCATGATACAGCCAACGCAATTGCTACCGCTGTCTCTACACGTGCGTTAAAACCTCGTACAGCTATTATAATGGCAGCTACGATGAACTTTGTCGGAGCTTTGATGTTTACGGGCGTAGCCAAAAAAATCGGCGGAAGTATCACAGACCCCACCATACTGGATAACGGTCTTGATATCATAATAGCAACGCTGATTGCTTCGATTATTTGGAATTTGATCACTTGGTGGCTCGGGATTCCCTCCTCCTCCTCACACGCGCTGATCGGTGCTATGGCTGGTGCGGTATATGTTGGAGCAGGTTCGTCCTATATCAACTGGAGTGGTTTCGTTGAAATCGTCGAGGGGTTAATTTTCTCCCCACTGATTGCATTTGTTATCGGTTATATTATCATGACGATCTTGAAATGGATTTTTGCAAAACGCAGTCCGCACTCGGTTAACAAGGGCTTCCGCTCTATGCAGGTTGTGACGGCAGCATTACAATCGTTTACTCATGGTACGAATGATGCGCAGAAGGCGATGGGGATCATTACCTTTGCCCTCGTAACTTCGGGACACCAAGAGAATATGGATTTTATCCCACTGTGGGTTAAAGTGGCTGCAGCTACGGCTATGGCGCTCGGTACCTCCATTGGTGGCTGGAAGATTATCAAGACCATGGGAACGAAGATTTTCAAAATCGAACCGATCAACGGCTTCGCGGCCGATATTTCCGCGGCTTCTGTTATTTTCACCGCAACGCTGTTACATTTGCCAGTCAGCTCAACGCATGCGATCACTTCAGCGATCCTGGGTGTTGGCTCCGCGAAACGCTTCTCTGCAGTGAAATGGGGCGTAGCTGGACGTATTGTAATCACGTGGTTTATCACGATTCCAATCAGTGCGGTATTAGCAGGTCTGATTTTCAAAATCATTTTTTAAATCCCTTAAATAAAAAGATGTCAGTTAGCCTATGGCTGCGGACATCTTTTTTTGTTGTGTGGGTGGTGGGGGAGATGAATGGACGAACGGATGGACAGACAGAAGGAAGGAAGGAAGGAAGGAAGAATTCTGTTGCTCCAGAGCTCGACGCTTCCCTCTATTGGGGAGAGAACGGTATAAATCCCGTAGAAATGACGGAATTGGGCGCTGGAGGGGAAATGAACGGTATAAATCCCGTAGAAATGACGGAATTGGGCGCTGGAGGGGAAATGAACGGTATAAATCCCGTAGAAATGGTGAATCTGGACGCTGTAGGAGGAAAGAACGGTATAAATCCCTTAGAAATGGCAGAATTGGGCGCTAGAGGGGGAAAGAACGGTATAAATCCCGTAGAATTAGCTTAATTACCACTAGCCTTGCATCAAACCTGACATGAGAAAAATGGATAAAATAATTACCATATTATG
>DJUJ01000036.1 GCA_002438345.1 Paenibacillus sp. UBA6285 | reverse complement strand
GTTGGAGTCAGACTAACGGATGGGCTCTATGGCACCATAGTTCATCGACCTTCCTCTCCCAGCCATAGTAGCGGTATTGGCAGATATAACCATTTTCATCATCTGTGGTGCGGCGCTTGCGCTGCATGTGTGGCTAACGGGCAGTTTAGCGCAACGTAGCAGAAAAATATGGTATATATAAAGAGTAATTAAAAGGAGGGTTTTAATGGTTGGCGAATTAATTAATATTCGTGGGAAACGTCTATATGTAGAGCATGCAGGTTTACAAGCGTTCTTTTGAAACGGGAGTAAAGGCGGAATAGAAATTCATCAAAACACTAGAGGACAGATGACTTGAGTTAGGCCAGACAAGGGTTAAAGTCATTTAAATAAAAAGACGAAGCCAATTATGGCTCCGTCTTTGGTAGGTTTGCATACCCTTTTAATCCTAGAGAATCATGTCCTTTTTACAAATGAACTATTGCACTGAAAATACAGTCTCTAGCTCAGGGATGTATTCCTTGACCATATTTGTGTCTTCCCACCGTCCTTGAACCCCAGCTGGGGCTTGACCTTCGGATACGACTAAGTACGGTTTGATGATTACGGTACGTGGTAGAGTCTTGAAGGGTTCAAAGCGAATATTATAAGATTCGCTAATGGGGTGATAACCAATGTGCTTCAGTTGAACGCCATGTTCATCCACAATGTCATACTGAAGAGCGATGACGCCCCCGTCAGCACCCTTATATTTCGAAGGGATAGAAGCGAGCATTTCTTCTATGCTCTGGCCCGGTTTGGTTTTGTACTCAACGGATACCTGCGTTGTGATTGGAGTGATTTCCACCTTACTGATCTGCAAGTTAATGTTATCGTGATGCTTGGTCTCCTCTGAAGTTAGAACGGTAACGGGCGTTGATCTTGTAACAGGCAGTACGAATTGGAACGGAACATCGTAACCCTTTAATGTTACATTTACAGTCAAGTCAAACTGATCAGGGAACTGGACAGTCTGTGTTGTTGTGCTCGGCTCATAATAAGTGTTCAAAACCTGAACCATTATGCTGGAAGCAGTCTCACCGTCCATGTGTTCGTAACTCCAGAGCAGAGGTTGGCCTTTATAGAGAACCTCAAACGTATCCACCGCCCCTTTATTGGCATCGGAAGGCGGCGAATTGGGCTCCGAAGTTAGACTGTTTCCAGGAGTAGTTATGTTCATAAGAATTCGGGTGCCGTCAAATAACAACGTTGGAATATTCATAGTAACATTGCCATGGGTCACGCTTTGGTTTACGTTTGTGATGAAATCCTCGGCTTGTTGAACACCGGGATCTCCGTTGTTTTCGCCCCATAATGAATAGATTTGTCCCAGAACCGGAATTTGCTTGAGTGTATCTGCCATTGCGGGCGATACAAATCCGGAAGCAATGAGGGTAAGTCCAAGGATTGCAGCGGCTGCAGTGGAAACCCACCATTTATTAAAAGTTCTTGATACATCTATCTTTCTCTGAATGGGGGAAATGGAATTATCGGTTTCCCTGATGATTTGGTAAGTCTCATTCAGCTTGGAGCGGGTAATATCAGATAACTGATCGGGAAGTAGGCTTTGGCAGTTCTTTAATTGTTCTTCTAACTTAGTCTTCACCATGTGCAACTCCCTTTTCTTGATTGATTTGAGATGAATGCTTTAGCTTTTTGCGGGCGCGATGCAGCCGGGTCTTCACGGCTACCGTAGAAATTTCGAGAATGTCGGAAATTTGACTGATCGGCATGTCCTGTAGGTAATGAAGGATAATGACAATCCGTAGGTTCTCATCAAGATGTTGAACGGCATCCCATAATTCGATTTTCTCATAATCCTTGGAAGGGGAAGGGACGTCGGGAAGCTCTCCGTAAGGGAGGGATCTTGATCTGCTTTTGACCATTTTGTTGCATTCATTAATCAGAATCCGGAAGATCCACGTTTTGAAAAAAGCGGGCTCTCTGAGTGTATGGATGGACTTAAAGGCTTTAAGCATCGTCTCCTGCATGGCATCTGCACAATCTTCGTCTTTGTTGACGATGGACCTTGCAGTTCTATATAAAGGTAACTCTATCTCTTGCATCAACTGCATGAATGCTTCAGGGTCCCCCTCTTTGGCTTTGACGACAATAGGATCTAAATGCAAAGGTTTACCTGCTTTCTTGACTAGAAATTTTAGTATGTTCGTAACGTTACGTATACATTAGATCGGGTAGGTAGCTAGAAGGTTACATGGAAAGAAACCAACGTATTCAAGGACAGCACCCCGTTTGTGAGACAGGGACCAAACAAAAGCCAGGCAAGCAAGCTTGCGTCCGAGCTAAAAGCTCCGCACAAGCATGTTGTGATGCGGAACGCTGATGGTGCAGGCTTAAGTGTGGATGACAGGAATATTATCACATTATAAACCGCTAACCATGCGTTTTTCTCATTTATGTGGTAAGACTCTTGTCATTTAATTATGACAAGATACTTACCACATTCCCAATAATTTCAATGAGCTTCTTCGTAACAAGAATATGGTCTGCACTGAACCCGCATTAAATGCGGGTTTTCTTTTTCAGCGGTACAGATTCTTGTCAAAAGTCAATGTCAAGAATCTGTACCGCTAACCGAAATAGGCCAAGAATATGTTCCAGTGGCTGATGATGATTAAGCTCCCATGAAAATTAAATCTGCAGTTATTGTAAAAAAGGCAAACGTAAATAAGACGCAGTCCATTCATTTTTTTGAAGGTCACA
>DJUJ01000151.1:3117-7603 GCA_002438345.1 Paenibacillus sp. UBA6285 | reverse complement strand
GACGGGCATATTCGTTTGGACTTCATATTCCACATTGTGCTACTTGCAGCAGTAAGCTGATTTGTAACGGTTGCAGTAATTGCGGAAAGTGTGGATGAGTCTAATTCACTGCTTTTACAAGTGGAATCATTAGGGAGTATTTGCTCATTCATGAAGTGAGATATAGCCACCGGGGAGCTTGTGATAAGGATTCGGGAGGGGGACTCGGTTTTATATGGAATAAAATAACTGTGGTTAAATGATTGCTATTACAACTTAATTGTGATATAAATATAAGTAAGCGTATACAAATTGGGTTGTTACTGTTAAATCAGGCAAAACCATGTACCTCTTACTATGGGTATGGTTTTGCTTTTTTGTTTGGTTTAATGTAGATTGGATTGGATTGGAGTCGATAAAGTGAAAATCCAAAAGATACTTAATAATAATGCAGTTGTTGCATTAAACACGAAAAAGCAAGAGGTTATCGTTATAGGCCGGGGAGTTGCATTTAATAAAAAAGTGGATGAGGTTATAAATGAAGAGCTCATTGAGAAAATTTTCACGCTAGAAAATGAAAACCAGAGCGAAAAATTTAAAGCATTATTTACTGAGATACCAATCGAGTATCTAGCATTATCCGAGAGCATTATCAGTTATGCTATGCAGAAGTTGAACAAAAAATTGAATGATAGTAGTTATATTCATTTATCCGACCATATCCACTTTGCGATTCAAAGACATAATAATGGAATTGCGATAAAGAATGGATTGCTATGGGAGATTAAACAGTTTTACAAAGAAGAATACGAGATCGGTCTTGAGGCGCTTAATATGATTCTAGAGCAGTTCGGTGTCATATTACCTGAAGATGAAGCAGGGTTCTTAGCACTACACATTGTAAATGCTGAAATGAATGAAGAAATGCCTAACTTGAAGAAAATAACCAAAGTTATGCAAGAAATACTAACGATTATCCGGTACAACTATAAAGCTGATCTCGATGAGCAATCTCTTGGTTATTATCGTTTTATTACCCATTTGAAATTTTTTGCACAACGACTTGTGAATGAGGTTCATTATGATCACGATGATTTTGATGAAATGCTGGACGTTGTCAGGATTAAATATCCTAAAGCATATGAATGTGCATTAAAAATAAGGAAGTTTGTAAACAGTCAGTATGGATATCCATTAACAGATGAAGAAGTAGTGTATCTGACAGTACACATACAACGAGTGTTTCATAAAAAAGAAGAATAAATTTAGGGTGTTACCTTTTGGGCAAGCCTAAATCAAACGATTATGTTTGATTTAGGCTTTTCTATTTTTCTACTATATACAAGGAGTGAGAGATATGAAGTATAAGGGTCTAGCAGTAGATATACTTAGAGAAGTCGGTGGCAGAGAGAATGTCGAAGCCTTGGTACATTGTGCAACTCGGCTACGATTTACGTTGAAGGACCAATCTAAAGCGAACAAAGACACATTATCGAAGATGGAAGGTGTATTAAGTGTTGTCGTTAGTGGAGGTCAATTCCAGGTCATCATTGGGGCGCATGTGTCCGATGTATATGCTGAAATCGTTAAAGTCGGCAAATTAGACGCAGGTACTGTAAACGAGGGAACAGATGTGAAATCCAAGGAGTCGTTATCGAATCGGATTTTTGGAATCATTTCAGGAAGCTTTTCGCCATTACTGGGTGCTCTAGCAGGATCAGGTATGTTGAAGGCGTTATTAATTGTTCTAACCACAGTAGGAGTCTTGAAAGCAACAGATCCTACGTATTTAATCCTATCTGCTGCTGGGAATGCCGTCTTTTATTTCTTGCCGATCTTCTTAGGGATTACATTAGCTACGAAGCTAAACGCCAGTCCATATATTGGTGGGGTTATCGGGGCAGCATTACTTGAACCGAATTATACGGGCTTAGCGAGTATTGAAGGCGGTGTATCGTTCCTTCAAATTCCGGTCATTGTTGCAAGCTATTCAGCAACAGTATTTCCAATCTTTATCGCTGTATCTATTTATGCTCTGCTGAATAAGGTTTTATTAAAAATTATTCCGAGAAGTATGCAGTTGTTCTTGGTTCCAATGCTGGCAATAATTGTTATCGTTCCTTTAACAATTATTGTATTTGGTCCGTTTGGTGTCTATGTAGGTGATGGCATTTCTAACATTATACTTATGCTTTCTGAGAAGAGCGGTTGGCTTGCTGGGGCAATCATGGGTAGTTCGTGGACATTCTTGACGTTGTTAGGTATACACAATGGATTTATTCCAATTTTTCTTCAGAACTTGTCCCAGGGTGGCGATCCACTAATTGCCACGCTTGCCGCAGCACCTTTTGCACAGCTTGGCGTAGCTGCAGTGGTTGCATTACGATCAAAAGATAAGAGTACAAGATCGGTGGCAGTTTCGGGACTTTTCCCAGGATTTTTAGGAGGGGTAACGGAGCCGATCATATATGGTGTGTTATTCAAATATAAACGCACACTTCCATATGTTATTATCGCCGGAGCTATTGGTGGTGCAATTTCCGGAGCAGCAGGTGTCAGAGCTTTTGCTTTTGCTTTCCCAAGCGTTCTATCGATTCCTTCGTTTGGTCCAATCGTACCCTACATTATTAGTCTTGTCGTTTCTTTTGTACTGGCAGCAGCACTCACATATTTCTTAGGTTATGAAGACAAGAAGAAAAAGGAACAGCCTCAAGAAATAACAGAAAAGCCGGTAATCAGTTCGAAAAATCAAACGATTTTTAGTCCATTAACGGGCGCTGTTAAGACCTTGAGTGAAATTAGTGACAAAGCTTTCTCATCTGGTGCAATGGGAAAAGGAGTAGCCATTGAACCGACTGTAGGTGAAGTTGTATCTCCTGTAGACGGGAAAGTTACAAATGTATTTCCTTCGTATCACGCTATTGGCATAACATCGGATGAAGGAATCGAAATTCTCATTCATGTAGGTGTAAATACAGTCAAACTGAAGGGTAAATACTTTGAGCCTGTTGCTGTACAAGGAGCCACGGTGAGAAAAGGGGATACACTTCTGAAATTTGATATTGAAAAGGTTAGAGAAGAGGGCTTTGAATTGACAACGCCAGTCATTGTCACGAATGCTGATGAATATTTGGATGTCGTTGAAACGAAGAATTCAAGTGTTAGTAAGAACGATAATTTACTTACGATTTTGGTGTAGTATTTTCATAATAAAAGATATAGATTGGGGTAGGTTGTAGTGGAAAGAACATTCATGATTACAGATGCAGATGGAATTCATGCAAGACCAGCAACAGCTTTAATTAAAGCGGTGACGAATTCAAATTCTGAAGTGTTTGCTGAAGCGAAAGGTAGAACAATAAAGGTGAAATCAATTCTAAATATGCTTTCTTTAGGTCTTGAACAAGGGGATACGATTAAGTTTATTGCGAATGGTGAAGATGAAGCAGCTGTCTTGTCAGAGCTTCAAAGCGTTATGGAAAAAGGGTTGGGCGTTGTACATGAATAAGATTCATGGAATCGCAGCATCCGCAGGGATATCAATTGCTAGAGCTTACCGCCTTGCGCATGAAGAGTTAATTATTGAAAAAAGCGGTGTATCTGACATTCATCTTGAGATGAGTAGGTTCGATGAAGCGGTGAAACTTTCTCTCGCTGAAATTGAGATTCTAAAGGAAAGAACACAAGAGAAGTTAGGGGAGGAGAAAGCAGAAATTTTTGAATCCCATCTTATGCTTCTTTCCGATGCAGAATTAATTGATGCTGTAAAAGAAAAAGTGAACGATAAACATGTTAATGCTGAGTATGCTTTACAGGAAGTTTCAACGATGTACGTTAGTATGTTCGAGAATATGAAAAGTGCATATCTTCAAGAGCGTGCAGCTGATATGCGAGATGTAACGAAACGTGTTCTATCCCATCTCCTGAATGTAAAGTTCGTTAATCTTGCAGCCATCTCCGAGGAAGTTGTGCTGATCGCGAAGGACCTAACGCCTTCAGATACAGCACAACTAGATCGACAGTATGTAAAAGGCTTTGTAACCAACATTGGTGGTCGTACTTCACATTCAGCAATTATGGCAAGATCACTTGAAATTCCGGCAGTTGTAGGCACCAAAGATATTATGGATGTTGTTATAGATGGCGATATCATCATTATCGATGGTATGGAAGGACACGTGATTATTCATCCAACGGATGAAGTCATTGCAGCCTATCATGCGAAGCAAGTAGCTTATGAGGAACAAAAAGCCGAGTGGGCGAAACTTCGTCTTGAACCGACCCTTACACAAGATGGACACCACGTCGAACTAGGCGCAAACATAGGTACACCAACGGATGTTGATGGTGTTCTGAATAACGGCGGCGAAGCGGTTGGACTCTATCGTACTGAATTTCTGTATATGGGTCGTGACAAGCTTCCAACGGAGGAAGAGCAGTTTAGCGCTTATAAGACGGTATTACAGAAAATGAGTGGTAAACCGGTCGTTGTACGCACACTAGATAT
>DJUJ01000151.1:0-3084 GCA_002438345.1 Paenibacillus sp. UBA6285 | reverse complement strand
GGCGACAAAGAGTTGCCTTACCTCAATTTACCGAAAGAAATGAATCCTTTCTTAGGCTTCCGCGCGATTCGACTATGTCTAGAGGAGCAAGGAGTATTCCGTACACAGTTGCGTGCATTATTACGAGCAAGTGTGTTCGGTAACCTGAAAATCATGTTCCCCATGATTGCAACGCTGGAAGAGTTCCGTGAGGCGAAGGCCATATTATTAGAAGAGAAGAAGAAGCTTGTTGATGAGGGCATTGAAGTTTCAGAACAAATAGAGATCGGTATCATGGTTGAGATTCCTTCAACGGCTGTATTAGCTGATCAGTTCGCAAAGGAAGTAGATTTCTTCAGTATTGGAACGAATGACTTAATTANNCCGTGTATCGTACTTATATCAACCGTACAACCCATCCATTTTACGCTTAATTAAGCAAGTTATCGAGGCGGCGCATCAACATGGTCGATGGGTGGGCATGTGTGGCGAGATGGCAGGGGATGCAACAGCTATCCCTCTACTCATTGGACTTGGTTTGGATGAATTCAGTATGAGTGCGACGTCTATTCTATCTGCACGCTCGCAGATATCCAAGCTTAATCAGAAGCAGATGCGGGAACTAGCGCAACAAGCCTTGGAATGTGGTACGGCAAAGGAAGTTGTTGATTTGGTAAATGCATCGTTGTTCATTAATTCTTTGAGTTAATCATGTTAGCACAATAAAATAAGATTGGAGACTAGATTATGAATAAAGACAATAATCCTACTTTACATTTCCCCGATAGCTTCTTATGGGGCGGTGCCGTGGCAGCCAATCAGATTGAAGGTGCTTATAACGAAGATGGTAAGGGATTGTCTACGCAAGATGTGTCGCCGAAGGGAATTATGGGACCCATTACTGAGTACCCAACGGAAGAGAACTTGAAGTTGGTCGGAATAGACTTTTATCATCGATATAAAGAAGACGTAAAGCTGTTTGCAGAAATGGGATTTAAAGTGTTCCGTACTTCGATTGCATGGTCACGTATTTTTCCCAATGGGGACGACTTGGTGCCAAATGAGAAAGGACTTCAATTCTATGATGAGCTATTTGATGAATGTCACAAATATGGTATTGAGCCGCTAGTAACACTCTCACACTATGAAACCCCATTACATTTATCCAAACAGTATAATGGATGGGTAAACCGTAGGCTCGTTGAGTTTTATACACGGTATGTGACAGTGGTGTTCAATCGCTATAAGGACAAAGTGAAATATTGGCTGACGTTTAATGAAATCAACTCCATCTTAGAGGCACCGTTCATGAGTGGTGGAATTTATACACCCAAGGAACAACTTACGAAACAAGATCTTTACCAAGCGGTACATCATGAGCTTGTTGCAAGTGCTGCTGCTGTAAAGCTCTGTCATGAGATTATTCCTGATGCGAAAATTGGCTGTATGATGCTTGCGCTGCCAACGTATCCACTAACACCAAATCCGAATGATGTCATTGCTACAATGCACTATGAGCACAAGAATTACTTCTTTGGTGATGTACATGTTCGCGGCGTCTATCCAGGCTATATGAAGCGTTATTTCCGGGAGCATGGAATAACGATTGAAATAGAACCGGGCGATGAAGAAATACTTCTTAACACGGTAGATTTCATTTCGTTCAGCTACTACATGAGCAATTGCGAAACGACTGACCCGAGCGTCGTAAGTGGACCAGGTAACATCTTCGGTGGTGTTCCAAATCCGCATCTGGAGGCAAGCGAGTGGGGATGGCAAATTGATCCGCAAGGTTTGCGATACGTACTCAATATGCTCTATGATCGCTACCAAAAGCCACTATTTATTGTTGAGAACGGTCTTGGTGCGGTGGATGAGCTCATTGTCAATGATGCAGGCGAGAAAACGGTTGAAGATGACTACCGTATTCAGTATTTAAATGATCATCTCGTACAGGTTGTTGAAGCCATTGAAGATGGTGTTGATGTGATGGGGTATACATCATGGGGTTGTATTGATCTCGTGAGTGCATCTTCGGCTCAATTGAAAAAACGCTACGGATATATTTATGTGGATCGCAATGATGATGGGAGCGGTACGCTTGAACGTTATCGTAAGAAATCCTTCCATTGGTACAAACAAGTTATTGCAACCAACGGAAAGTCTCTACGAGTGAAGTAATAACAATAAGCTGACTTTGATATTATATAAAGTCAGCTTATTTCTTGTGTTTTTTACTGAATGGTGAGCTGAATCAATCCTTTACGGTCCGGTCGGTGTATAATTAACCATTCAGTGACTTGTTTTAATCGGCGGTTTTACCTTTTCAGGCGTAACGAAGATTAAGCCGATACGCCTTACTTCTTGACAGATCCCCTATAACGCGGTACCCCCAGATGCCTTGGTATTGAAATGAATAGTACCGTCACTTTCTCCTACAACTGAGACTAGAAATAGTTTATGCAGCTGTTGTGACAATACAACCGAAGAAACTTAACGAAAAGTGGTAATCCATAAAATGGTAATTCATAGTTTCTAATGAGTCCGAATTCAGTATCCATTTGTTTCTTCACACCAATACTAAACATATTAGTTCCAGTAAGTCCTACTTCTCTTAGCTCATTCAATCCTTCTTAGCTACTTGCATCCTTACCTTCAACACCTAAATAACGATTAAGCAAAGTAACAACTTCTGCTCTAGTGACTGGATTATCCATCCCATAGCTTCCATCAGGATACCACCAATAACACCAGTGATTAGCGTAGTGTTGGTGATTAACTCTATACCTGTTTGACGAATATATAATACCCACCATTCTTCTGTGATACAAAGTCCTGTTGCTCTTCTTGCAGCTTTTCATCCAACATCGATTAATACTCAAAAACTGCTAATCCAAACAATTCTTTTTCAAGGGAAATATTCAATATATGATTCGTCTTAAGACTCTTGTACCTTAAGGAATAAGCTTACTCATCACCATCATCAGTAATGGGTTTTAGGAAGTAGCTTATATCAAGGCTAAAGTGATCTGCTATCAGCATAATAGTCATAAACTTTAGATACAGGTGGGGAAGAGAGAACACAGCGGGAGATCGCCAAGGAGC
>DJUJ01000191.1 GCA_002438345.1 Paenibacillus sp. UBA6285 | reverse complement strand
GTAGGGCATCAAGATAAGCGATATCCAACTCCTCGATCTCCTTGCCAGGAGGTACAATAAGTTCACAAGCCTTCTTCCATTGCCGCTTAAGTAGCAGCTGAAATGAATTTAGTTTCCCTCCATTTTCCAAGTGTCGCTTTATTTCATTCAGCACAGGAAGTAAAGTCTGCAAATCACCCTCGGTCAAATGTTCAAATTCATACTTGTATCTAGCAGATCTCGCTGTACGATATAGCACTAACCACTTCTCTACTTCTTCCAGCAATTCGATCCAGTCGTTCTTTTCATTCTCGTTAGTAAAAATCAGTTCAAGCTTCCAATCCTCATGATTGCCNNCAGCTTATCCGGTTGTATATCCATGTTTGTTGTCCAATAAGGTAAATGTTTATTCTTATCTGCGCTAAGCAACTTATGATGTTCTTGGACTAGTTCATTAAATTCTTCAGGAGTAATAAGCTTTTCTGTTTGAATAGATAAATATTTGAATTCATTCTCATCTTCTGCTGTAATCTCACCAGAGCTTATATATAGGCTATTCAATTCGGAAGGAGTAAGCGGAAGAGCATGACCTGCCACAATCCTTCCTGGGATTAAGTCCAGCGTTTCCTGTCCTGCTGAGATCATTTTCGCTGCTCTGGAAGGATCATACTCAGAACCCCAAAGTATAATTGGTCGATAGTCGCTCTCTCTAGAGATTCGAAGGCTACTGTTAATCACTTCGATCTGTTCCAGAATTGATCTGCGTTTAGTAGCTAGAACCGCTATATCCTGCTCAGTCTGCTCCAACGATATCGAACTTAATGTCGATGTTATGATGTCAATGGAGTTCTCCAGTTGCTTCTGACCGCTGACATCGTCCAATACGCTGACGCATAAATTTTGAAGGGGTCCGGCCACTTTATCACGCAGAACGCTTAGTGCTCTTGAGGTGTGGCTGGTTACAAGCACACTCTTACCTTCTGCTAGAAAATGACCAAGCAGGTTGGCAATAGTATGTGTCTTACCTGTACCTGGTGGCCCCTGTACCAAAACCGAACCAAACCGGCCCAGCTTCAGGGCAATATCCAACTGCTCCGAGTTTGCCTCTTTGGTAAATAGAATCTCCTCGTTCTCTCCATTAACATTCAAATTGGAATATGAAAAAGCATTTTCTGCCTGTGGTGCCGTTCCTATATCAATTCCGGTGATTCTGGCTATCGCCTGTGGAAAATCTTCTCTTTCATTTAAATCCTTAATGATTTCTTCAATCGCATGATCGAACCCAATAGTACGCTTACGCAAAAAAATCACTGGCTCTCTCCGAATGGACACTGCCTTATTCTCCTGACTTAAAGCCACTTCTTTACTACCATATGGCATAAATATGGCTTTAGCAGACAAGTGGCTGGATACCTTTTTTAAATAATTATCAGTACCAACATGTCCTAAGGGTGAACAAGGTAACTCCGACAAATCTTCGGTGCATTTTTTTATGGATTGCGAACTAACTTCAAGCGTATCTCTAAATAGAGCACTATGAAACATAGGCTCATCTTCAGTAGAAATCAGTGTAAACTCTGGAACATCCGGATTAAAAAACAGTTGGACCTTCTGTAGCAGTACGGGATGATGAATGGTTTCCGGCTGCAGCTCCCAGTGTAGTATCCCATCGCCAATCATTAGCTCCACGGAATCCTTTTCACGATCTATCCATGAATAGAGCATGTACAAATTCTCGAACAACTTAATAGTCTTACGTACGGGCCATTCATTTTTCTTCCATACTTCACGATCCTCAATCCATTTTCCCCAGATCTGTACTCTTTCTTCATCCTGATCGAAACGTTCCTGATATGCTTCATACTCCTCTAGATCCTCTTGCTCACGATAGCTTTCAAGACTTTCAATTCGATCCGGCTGCGTCTGAATTTTCTCCCAATCCGGCTTCAGCCAGCGCTTCAGTACCTCAGGTGGTTTCGGGCAGGGAGTCGGATCAGGTCTCCTAACGGTCAGCAAGACATCAGAAATCAGATCCTCTATACGTTCAGAAGGATTTATTTCGTCCACAAAATCACAGATTACATTGGGATTGCTCGGTAAATCCAAAAAAGATTGTGACCATAAATGACCGGAAATCCTTTTGATTACCGGCTGTTTTAGTTGATTCATAGCTTGCAGGTAGGAAAACACTTGAATAAGCTTCTGTTTAGCAGTACTGCGCTGATCCTCACTGGTTTCCATAAAAGACTTCCTTCTTTCTTTTGCGACAAAAATCCAGTTTTTAAGACTATTATAATATAAACACCCAGCCAAATGAGTATAAAGAATGTCCGTTTAACGATGAATATTGCCAGAAGGTATACAAGAAAAAGTGGATGACTTACTCTAGGGGAAAATCGAAGCTGAGGTCTAACCAGTATTATTCTATAGAGAAATTGTATCCCGTATAGAAGGTAGCGTGCACCAAACCTCTTCCTCGGATTGACAACCGTATTCACTCCAGTCACCACGGTACAATCTCATAAATTTTTCGCCATTTTTAGCTGCTTGTGCTACATTAGTAGGGTATTCCTATCTTGGTAATACTTTCAGCGTGTATAGCTAAGGATGAAGTTTCTTCCACTCACGAGTACATTGTGATGTTCAGCTACTAGCACTATGATAGATTTATATTTGCTAAAGCTACTTAACAACTAGAGTAACTACATTTCAAGGAGATTAAGGATGAAAAAATTAATTACAAGCGTTATGATGGTGTGCAGCATGCTAATAATGTCACAGATTGTGAGTGCTGCTAGTGTAATCCCAGAAAATGTATTGAAACACAAGTACCCTAAAGAAAAAGTTAAGTTGATCCAAACCACTGACTTGAACCACGATAATAAAATGGAAACGGTCATGCTCACTGAGTCTGGTAACTTTTTTTTACTTAACTCAAAAGGTCTGCTTGTGCTTATAGATACCGGAATTCAAGTGTATGATGATGGAGAAAGCAAGACAAGCTTGACTTTTAACCGTGACGCCGAAAGAACGACAGATTATAATTGCGGTCGATTATCTACCCTCAAATACTGAAATTTACGCATATCGTTTGCAGTACGGGACGCTAGTTAAGACGCTTGAAATGATGGGAGATCTCGGCGTCGAATTTGATAAGCAAGGTCGCATACATCAATATTGGAAAGATATTAGCAATTTTCAAAATGATGGTATATGGAGGCATGCAGAAGGTATTTATACTTGGCAACCATCTACAAACAAATTCAAACCTTCTGGAAATTACATGTTGCAATCAAGTTAAGTCTGATAGGAACACTGCATGATGTAGTGTCTTTTTTTATTTAGAATGAAGAAACTCTCTCACCACAAATAGGGGTAGCTAGAGTAAAGGGCTGAGTTTTCATTTCAGCCCCTCCTCATCAAAGCGTACACTATCTTAAAGATATTGCTAAACCAGCCGTTGATCTGGACCGCAAACTCAAAAAGAGGGGTCAAAATCATCTCTCACGTCTTTGTTAAGCAAACCCTATCACACTAACTTTAAATATTCCGAACTTCCACAACTTTCCCTAAGTCCACATACTGTTCATGATCCAACTTCACCTTCACTCTGCCCTTTCGGCGCTTCTCACGCCATTCACGAAGATCTTCCTCCGTTTCTAAACGGAGCTCTGCAATCTCCAAGGCCCGGTCTAAAATATACTTGCTCGTATAAAGCACCGTGTAGATCCCTTGTCCTCCTAATGTGATAGGAGCGGTTAAATTTTTCCATTCCTCAACCGTAAATCGTACATACAGCTCTTCCTCAGTCCCAGGGCGACAATGAACCTCCTTAATCTCCTTACGCCGTAGCACCTTCCAATCGGAAACTTTTCCCACCCAGTGAATGCCCGTTTTTGCAGGATCAATAAACTTTTTTCTAGATTGGCACATGGCTACGAACTCGATCTGTGTAAGGATCTTTACATCCGAAAGGTTCTTTAATGGCATATGGTAAAAAGAATGCTGCCTCGCCACCGCCACTTGTTCAGGTCCACGAACAGAGCCGACAAGAACATTCTTACNNTTCGTCCCACGTGGACGGGTAGAACGCTCGTAAGCTTTTTCCGGACTATCCTGAATAATCTCATCTAAGAATTGCTCCACCAAGCTTGTAGAATTCGGCAGGAACGGCAACGCACCAATATTCAATAGCTCGATGCTTTTGTAGAATTGGTGGGTCTTATACCGCTCCTCATCCGGATAGGGAAATAACACATAGGCGCCGAACATGCTTCGTTCGTATTCCCCTGAACCTTTCTCCTGATACACAATGGCGTCCCGGTAGCGGTGCATCGTGTTGATGTCTTCCTCTTCAGGCCCAGGCTGTCTATAAGTCCGGTGATAGGAAGTGCCTTCATAAGCCGGATTTAACCGGTATTTCGCATCAAAAACATACTTATACTCTTTGATTTTGCCAGCATCCTTCTTCTTGAGTGTCAGTACATTATCCGGACGCTGACTGAGCGTCGGTGTCTTATCCGAGCCAGGAATCGTATTATAATACAGGATGAACTGCTCCCCGTTAACTGGATTCTCGTACACCATATTAGCGCTCTGCGAGCGGTCAAGCGTAACAAAAATACCGTTCCGATTCACCTTAATAATATCCTGCTTCACCAGTTTATACTTCTGCCCCAGGAGTTGATTCAGCTTCAAGAAACACCAATACTCATAGAGCTGAGCGACATCCTTCATGGATAAGCGAAGCAGGTCGCCTTGGATCGACAAGCCTTTAAGCAGAATTAGATAACAGCGATAGACTTCGCGGTATCCAGGGGCCATCTGCAGCACCAGCGTAACGGACATTTGCTTCAGCACTCCAGCCTCACGCAAGAAATCCATCTTGAGCACCCGCTCTAGCTGAGTGAGCATGGTGTCTAACCTTTTTATAAGTAATGGATCTGGGGTTCGGTTTTTAATCTTCCAGCGACTCTTGAGCTCTTTCAGCTTTCCATGAATGCGTTCCAGCATCCAGCGGATGAACCTGTTCTCATTAGTATCATAGGCGAGGCGTCTTCGTGTCTCCATTAAATGTGTGGCTGTGTAATTTCGGCTGCCGATGGTCAGGAATCCATGGTTCATGTCTTCTCTTAATCGTTCGGGATGCTTCGATAGCTCGCGGATATTTTCTCTTCCTGCCTTTTTGACCCGATTGGCATCCACTAATCGGCGGTCCTGGAGCAGAGCGTAATTAGGATTCTTGTTAATCCGCTCAACGGCATCCAAGAGCTGTCTAAAGACATGCTGTAGTATGGTAAAAAACTCCGTCAAACTCTGATGCTGCGTCTCCCGCAAGCCTGTTAGTTGGTAGGTTTTGCGCAAAAAATCAAAAGCCAAATTATAAATCTGCTCATTCACTTCATTTAAAATATTCTGGTAATCCAGCTTGTAATCCATTTTAGAGGGGAAGATCTCCATCTCTACCCGCAGCAAAGCCTGTCCCGAACTGCGGATCTCCCATTCCGTCAAACCGACCTCATTTCCAAAGTTCAGCACACCGGCATGAATAGACTCACCTAGGGGCTTAATTGCCTGCCGAAGCAGCACATTTTCATGATAAAAAGAGAGGCTAGCAGCGGTCTTCTTCTGAATCACCAGCTCATACGACTGTGTCTCATAAAAACAAGGGAAAACAGACTCCCCCGACTGCCAGTCCACCATCCCGTGAGCTTCAGGGGAAAATACTTTAATCTGAACATTACCAAGCCGTTCGGAGCAAACAAGCCCAAGCTGCGCATTCACCCATTCCTGACTAGAAGAACGATGAAGCTGCAAGGTCTCCACAGTAGGATGATAAGGCCGTCCTTGAAGAAAAAGCGTAAAAAGCTCCGTTTCTACACGGAGCAATTCTACCGTCTGATTAAGAGAGCCAGTATGAGGTGAATCCATCTTCCTCCAGCCTCCTAAGCATAAAAGCCAATTTACGCGCACTTTGTGGATGTTTGGCCGTAGGGGGAGTTTGTCCAGCAGCCCATCTCATATACAGCGGAGTAGCATCATCCATAAGATCTTCAATATTTACCGTCACGCCAGATCCGGTACCAAGAGCCCTTTTCATCAATTTCAATAATACCCGGCGAACCGAAGAATGGCTCCCTTGAATACGCGGCAGTATCTTTTGCAGCAGTTGCCAGTCAAAGGCTTCTTCCTCACTCATCAGCTTGTACCGTTCGTTATAGATCATATAGAAGCAAATCGCATCCCGTACCCGAAAACCTACATGAGCGTGGATATCCTCAAGCAAGGCATTGATCTTAACCAATCTCTCTGTCGTCCGTACAACAAGCTCTTTGTTGATATCATAGGCATCCACTAGCTGCAAATAATCGGAGCGCAGAAAAAGATGATTCAGTTCTGCGGCGTCAAAGCTATCACTGGTCTCTACCTGATTATTAAAATCCGGATACTGTTGCAGATTAATGTAATTGAACTCTAGTGTGTTAGCTCGGTCCAGTACCTTTTTGCTAAAAGGATGTGTCGTTTCGTCCATGTTCACAGTCCCGATTAAGAACACATTCTCCGGGATACCCAGGCTGCCAAACTTCACTTGATCCTCAGACGTATCCAGCATGGTAGAAGATATGAGATCCTGTGTCTGGATCTTCCCCTCCTGCCAGTCCTGCGTTTCCAGCACACTTAACAGGTCACTGAAATAATGCTCTACCCGCGCCAGGTTCATCTCATCCATGCAGATAAAATAAGGCTTATGCTGATTCTCCAGTTTCCGCGCCTCTACTAATACTTCCGTGAGTGGACCCGTTTTGAACCTGCCCGAAAGATCCTTGTACCCCAACAGATCCGCAGGATCACTCCAATCCGGCCGCACTGGGATCAAGGTAAACTGGCCGTTATTCCCCGTTGCACCAAGAGNNAACCGAGTCTTCCCCGTGCCCGATATCCCCGCCAGGATGACAAAAGGCTTAGTCTTTAGTGAGAGGTAAAAATTCTCAATAAGGTGCTCAGGGAAGAAGAAACCTTTTCGGAGGATGTGGGATTGGATTTGGTGGAGTAATGTTGTAATCGTAGAATCTGTCGGTGGTAAAATAGGAATCACCTCATGCGAGCTCTCCGTATTGGAGTCAGCCTCATCTTGATCTAGAATAGTAAAATCAGGCCAAGTGACCTCTGCAGTTAGCGATTGAAGGACTTGAAGTCCTTGTCCTGAAAAGCGAAACAAATATCCTTGATTAACTCCGCCTCCAGAATGAAGCGGACCTTGGGTTAAGTTCACTTGCATAATTTGCTGATTAAACTGTTGTAGCATAATGGGCGGAATGAGTTCCACATACTCTGTTCGAACCAAACGACCATCCTCTTGCCAGTTCGTATTGGCCATAGAGCCTGGCTTGGGTGCTTCCACCGCAGCATCTGTTACCTGGCTTACATAACGAATAGCTTTATTTGAATAATGGAGGATGATATCTCCTTGTTTAACTTCCTTCATCGTCTCCCAATGATATAGCTTTCGGCCTTGCGAATTCACTAGGGGAGCCCACAGAATCCCCTCTTCCTTCTCCGCTTGAATAGTCGTTCCCTGATTCACCCACCAAACATTAGGCTTCGACTTAAACGTTATAAACTCTAAACGGTATTCGAAAGGAACTCCTGTGGCAAAGAAATCTATGTATTCAGCTTGATCTTCAGGAACAACAACCTGAGGTCTCTTCGCATCATCTGCTTGTTGGTTCGTTCTCTCTTGCATAATGTAGGAATATGAATGCGAGAAGGTTTCAATTAACAAATTCTTCAACGTTTGATTTCCGTTATAGCGGAGTTGAAGGGCTTCCCGACCAGCAGATACTTGATCAATTTTAAATAATGTGGCTTCATAGTTCCGATCTTCATGGACCAGCTTAACTTTTCGCCCTTCACCTAAACTAGGCTGTTGACCTTGGTTAGCTTCCAAAAAATCCGGATGAAACTCAACTGGAATATGAGTGCCATCACGAAAGATGGAAAAGTCCACCTTTTTCCGACCAATTAGGTTAGGGATCTCTGTATCCTTCCACCAGCTTCGTAGTTGTTTGATCATTTATGTTAACTCCCTTAGTACAATGATAGATAACTCACAGGTATTTCTAGTTCTTCCCCTTTATTCTCTGTACATGAAGCTTGCGAATCTCCGCATCGGTTATATTGGCTTGAAGCAAATGCTCATAAATCGTTTGTATTTGCGCCGGAGAGATAGAAGGTTCAGGAGTTCCTGTTTTTAAACTGATCAGCTTCCTAGAGATAAACTCACTTAGTTCCACATCATAGACAACCAGTTCGTCCGAATGAATCTTCCGAAGCTCCGGATCAATACTGAACCGACATCTCATCGTGAATGAAACCATAGAAATGAACTTCACTGCAGCTATACCTTGTATCAGGCTCTCGATGGCCTTAATATGTCCATAGTTTTGCTTCAGCGGATTATACATCTTGTAACGATTGCTCACTGACCATTGTTGATCCGTTCGCCCACCTTTAATTTCTCCATTGTAATTTTTCGTCTCAATGACAAATAAGCAATACGGGGAAATAACGATATGATCAATCTGGGTGTAACCTGTTCGAGACTTGGGATTAGGGAGCATTAGATCGCTTAACGATATACACTCCTTAGGTAACTGGTCGAGTTGAATATTGATTTTATGCTCACCTAACTCTCCAATTCGTATGGAAGCAACCTTCGGTTTCGACTTGGGAGTTTGTGCCTTACGCACTGCCTGTGGTGGCTTAGTGCCGGATTTTTTAAAGAGAGACAATAGCGCTTTAAACATAGCAAAACCTCTTCTGATCTAGATTTACAATATGTATGGTTATTCGACAATATGGGAAGATATCCCTTTATTCAAATCATGAATGGAGGTCTGCCCTCTTTTTGGATGAACAGCATCTAAAAAAAACAAAAATCCCAAATATATATAAAGAAAAAAAGACTGTCGCATTGACAGTCCGAAGATAAGATATGCGTATATCCCCTTTGGTTCCGATACCTATGTGCTTTTCAGCTACCCACAGGGCATGTCTTAGTCCGAGAGAACTGAAGGGGCAGTAAAGGCATTTGCAAGCTGCATGCCATCCTTTAGTCCTTGATGATATAGACGTTCATAAAGAACAGCTTGCTTCGATTGAAGCTTATCCTCCCAGTGCTCAAACTCTGGCATACGTGCAATGTCCATGGAGTCAAACAACGCTTGAAAAGCTTTGCGCTCTTCTTCAAAAACATGCCTAGGCTCGGATTGATGTTCAATCTGTGCGGTCACCTCATCCAATCGACCTTGAATCGTCTGTAAAAACCATGCCGGAAAGCCCACCACATCTCCTCCAAGACAAAAGTTCAAACGAATTGACGCTGTATGTCCACCTTTTTCTTGATACATCCGATTAATGAGTTCGTCAACCTTACGACTCTGGGCCTGAACCGCTTCATTGCTTCTTAACGGAATTCCCTGCTCCAGTGATTGCTGTCCGAGTTCATTCAGCTTGCGCTTTTCCTCCTCATATTTGCGCATTAGAAGTTGCATTGCACCCCCACCTTCCGGGAAAAGCTATATCTGTAGACGATGTATGGGAATTTTAATGCGTTTATCGGTTTATTTCATTTTAATTCGATATCCGCATTAAAACAATGCTTACCTCGCATACAATTTGGTTAAATTGTGAGGTGACACCAAAATGAGGCATCGCAAAGAGCCCCCGGGTGACAAAAATATCATTGGAACCCGAGTTGTAGCCATTCGAAAATCTAAGCGTATGAAGCAAAAGGATTTCCTCGCCAGGTTGCAAACCTTCGGCTTAGATATCAGCCCAACCAGTTTATCGCGATTGGAAGGTCAATATAGACTTGTGCAGGATTATGAGGTGGTGGCAATAGCTAAAGCGCTGGAGGTTTCTGTTGGGGAGCTGCTGGGGGAGAATGAGTGAAGAAAGGGGAATCCTAATTTCTCATTCGGTATCTACATTCCAATCTAAAGTGAACAGCATCCCACATGTACTGTATGCGGGAACATTGGTTAGTTTGTTCGCATCAGCCACGGCTTGCTAGAGCCTTGACTTATAAGGGCCTTCTACGTTGGAGGATGGTTCTGTTTGGTCGCTGTTAACCATGAAATGATGGCTTTCGTCCCCAATCCGTCCCTATCACTCAAATCAGAAGATACCGATCTATACCAAATCCCCTGATCAACTTAGCGGGCAAGCTGCATTCGAAAATCCACGACATTAGAACCTGAATCTAGAAAACGTCTTTTGATTGCTTCCTCTACATATCGGGATCATCGACTACAAACCCAATCAGGACAAGGGAAGTTCATCTGATGAGCCTATATTTTTGTGATGTGATCGAGGTATCGCAATAGTACCAATGTTAGAAGAAATGTTAGAAGAAAGTCATTCGATAATATATTCTAGACTATACATTTAACAACCACAATATTTATAAAATTTAGCTTATGGCAAATGGTTCATCACTAATTTTCTTTTTAAAACCTCTTAATTTTTCAAATTTATTATCTTCAATTACAGTATATTTTTTATTGACCTTGAAGATCGTTCCCGCAGATGATTCCCCCGTTTAAGAAAGAAGAGATCCCGTCTTGTCATCACCTCTGTACATAGAAACAAGCCGATTAGGTATAGACCCCGTGGTCTGGCACCTAATCGGCTTGTTATGTTACGCCTCAAACGTTCTTACTTCGGTTATTAGTCTTACTCGGACAGATAATTCGATAACCGGTACAGGAAGTTTCAGCGCGGGTCGTATTGCTGCTTGGATGGATTATTTCTCCATTACTTATCGTGACCTTTACCCGGGTTTTCTTTTGAGTATTCAAAGGTCACTTTTACAGGCTCGCTCATATAGCCAGTTGATAGATACGCCTCATTGGTTCCCTTTAAATTACCCGTAAGTTTGAATGTGAATTGGAAGCTTCCCGCGACTGTACTCTTCGTCTCATCTTCGAGATGAACCTTGCCTTTCGAATCAAGCACCTTCAACTTCACATTTGTAAGGACGCCATTCATCAGCAATCCATCAATCGTTACTTTTTTCGCTTCCTCGTCAACCTTTACTTGTATGCCCTCAATGCCCTTCACGTCTACAGCGCCCGAGAGGTTATAGACACCAAACTCGTAGATGGAATATCCGTAATCGGTTGCTCTTTTTATGCCTTGTAACTTCATGTATCTTGCCTTGACCGGGCTGAACTGAATCGTTTCTTTGCCATCATGCGCGGTAATAATTCCGTCATTTGGCATGACATTGATCCAGTTCTGCTTATCGTTCGACACAAGAAGTTTGTATTTATCGGCACGAGCATATTCCCAATCGATTCGAACCGTATCCATTTCCTTCATTTCATCGAGATCGACCAGGAACCAAGTATTGTCCACGTATTCGCTCGCCCATCTTGTAGCAGGGAAACCATCGACGGCTTTAGCCGGTGCATAATTCGCATTATTGCCTTCGGTCGACGAAGCTTCTACCGTTTTATTCTGCGCCAAATTGCCTATTAGGTAATAGACGCTTTCCTTCAGCGTATTGTACGCCTCATCTTTTATCGTACCCGCCTTCTTGAATTCATCCAGCTTTGCGTTAAAGCCTTGGAGATACTTGGTGACTTGCGCTGCATCTTTCCCTTCATAGCGCTTCATCATTTCCAAATAGTTGTTCAAAGAACGCACCGTTGCAGAATTCGTAAATTGCTTCGCTTTTTCGAAGCGGTCGACTAACGCTTTCATACCAGATGCATTCGTCGTTGCTTCGATAACATATGACTTTGTCACCATACGCCCCGCCGTAACGGTAATGTTAAGCTCATGCTTGCCAAGCTTGCCTGCAAGCGGAATAACGGTACCCGCTGTATAAGGCTTGCCGTCATACGTCGCCGTCACTTTCGTCAGACCATCATCCGTTCTAAGCTTCCATGTAAAGGATACGGATTCTGAATCCGACAGTTTCATCTCGCTCTGGAACGGCTTGCCGTTCATCTGCACGTCTACCTCGGAAGGCGGAGCCTCGTTGACCTGATACGTTCCTTTAACAAATTGATACAGCCAGTCGTAAAGAACGCGCGTCGCTGGATCTTTACTTACCGCGGTGTTATAGACTGCATTGTTGCCTTGGTAATACGATTTGAAGCCATCCTTCATGAGCCCTGTCTTCGCACCGCTGTTCAAGTAATCGATATACCGCTCGCGGAACACGCCGTCCGTCAGCATCCGATCATCGAACTCGAGTTCATTGGACATGCCATACTGCTTCGCCAGATTCGCAGAATCCTCCAAGCGCTCGATATCCGTCGGCTCGAAGAAGTAGTTCGGCTGGATCGTCACCGCATCGAAGCCGACATCCTTCCACATGAACGCTTTATAAGCGAAGAAGTGCGGAATCCAGAAGAACTTCAGGTCCTTGCCGCTAATTTGCATGTCATGCAGGGTGCTGCTCACCGAACGGATCAGATCCGGTCCGGATTGGCTTGTGCTGATTTGCTCTTCGAACCAGTACATACCTACAAGCTCGAGGTTAGCGTAACCTTTTGCTTCCCATCTCGATTTGACTTGCTGCAGCCACCATTGAACTGCTTTTTCACGGTTCGCAAGGGCTTTCTCTTTGCCAACGGAATCATTGAAGTTCAGCGATTCTCCACCTTGTTCAATAGCTCCGAAATTAGTGATCGATTCACCTGGATCCGGAATCATGAGGACAACCTTTTCCTTCACGCCAGACTCGTTCAGCGCATCGGATACTTCCTTAGCCGCTGCGTTTAACGCATCCATATCGCCGCCTACCGCAAAGGTTTTATCCAGATACCATTTCCAATCTTCCAGATAAGCCCGCCCGCCGAAATCACGACCTGGATTTGGAGAGTTAATGCCAAGATACAGGACGCCGTCGAAGAGTCGATCCTTAATCTTGCCGTCCTTATCGACATAACTAATGTTCGGAATGATCCGTTCTTTCGTCCAGGTGCCTAAGTCATTCGCATATTGCCCGTTATACAAAAGTCCAAGATGCTCGATATCCGCTGTCGCTTCGCCTGCCGCCAAGAATTTCGGCGTCTGCGTTGGAACAGTTACGGCTCCGGCAGCTTTGCCGTCTTCACCGAGGATTTCAATCTCATCCACGAAGGTCATTGCACGCGTATGCATTGTGAATGTCACTTTCACATAGCGAGCATGGGCGATCTTCGCATCTGGGCCGATGGCTTTGATACCGTCCTTACTGCCATCCCATTTATAGGTCTCATCGTACGTTCCATCTCGCCAGAGTTCTTGTGTCGCGCTGTCCTTAAGCAATCCCCAATTCACTTTGTCATCGGAGACATACATCGAGACGGTCAGCGGCACGAGCACATTGTTGGTTGGCCAGCTTTCCAGGAAATGCGCTTTGATCTTCGAGATCGATTTCTTATCACCTAGATCAAACACGACTTCACGAGTTTTCTTCCGCAGATGTCCGACCCACGCCGGATCTTTAATATCCAACTTAGCGTATTTACCATCTGTCAGTTCCTTCTGATCATCCGGATACGCTGCCTCAGGCTCCTGCGACCAGCTATAAGGAAGCCCTAGCGCAAGATTGCGTTCCAGAGATGCCGGCTGACTATAAAGCGAATATACACCGAACTCATAGAAGGAATAACCGTAGAATGTCGCCCGCTTTACGCCTTCGAATTTGATGTATCTCGCCGTAACCGGCTTAAATTGAACCGTTTCTTTACCATCCTGCGCTTTAATAATGCCGTCATTCGGCATTACATTGGTCCAAATCTTCTTATCGTCCGATACGAGCAGCTTATACGTGTCGGCGCGAGCACCTTCCCAACTGATGCGAACTGTATCCATCGCCGTAGGCTGACCCAGGTCGACTAGGAACCAGTTCGCATCATCATAGTGACTCGCCCAGCGTGTCGCTTGGAATCCGTCCACCGCGTTGGATGGAATATAATTCGGACCACCATTTTCAATCGACGATACTTCAACAGGTTTGCCTTGAGCCAGACTGCCTGCCAGGTAATAGACGCTTTCCTTCAACATCGTATAGGCATCGCCCGCAATGTTCTGCTTCAGTTGATCCAGCTTCGCATTGAAGTTCTTCAGCGATTTCGTGAATTCGGCTGGGTTGACGCCTTCCGCCTGTTTCATCGCATCGAGGTAAACTTTAAGGGCCGTTGCATCGTTGTTATTCATTTTTTTGTCATTGACGTAAATGTCCACGAGCGCAATCATTGTCGCGGCATCCGTCTTCACTTCGAACGTAAACGATGTTTTCTTCGATTTCCCCGAAGTGACGGTAACATCCAACACATGCTTGCCAAGCATATTCTTTAACGTGATTTCCGTCCCTACCGTGTAAGGCTTTCCATCATACATCGCAGAAACTTTGATCACACTTGGATCGGCAACATCTTTAAGGTTCCATGTAAATTTCACTTTCTTGGAGTCTGCTAGAACTTCCCCTGCCTTAAACGGCTCACCGTTCATCTGCACTTCCACTTCAGGCGGAGCCGCATTGTTGACTGTATAAGTTCCTTTGACATATTGATGCAGCCAGTCATAGAGGATCCGATTGGCCGGGTCTGTGCTCACGGCGCTATCATAAACGGCATTATTACCTTGATAGTAAGCGTTGAAGCCATGTTCCATTAACCCGGTTTCCACACCGCTGTTCAAATAATCGATATACCTCTCCCGGAACACACCGTCCGTCAGCATGG